>NZ_CACSIH010000217.1:0-967 GCF_902705805.1 Alteromonas alvinellae
GGCTATGTTCGGATTAACTGTTGTTGAATCGAAAAGAGCCTGTTTTCGTTAAGGTTTTCTGGAGTATCCATAAACCTGAACCAACCTAGGTAGTGTTCCAAGTATTTTGTGGCTACTCCGTGAAACCGTTTTATCCACGCTTTCAGACGGCTGTGATAGGCGTTAACATTTTGAATGTGAAAGACTTTATCTATCACCTTAACACCTCCTGCCACATCTAAACGCTTGTGTATTAAATCATTTTTCTCAGAAAGAGCTATGTAGGGCTTATAGCCATCACTACACAACACACTGTCTTTCTCTAATTTCCCTGCTAGCTCCTGATGCAGAGCTGCCGATGTAACACTTGGCACAACGGCTTCATACGTATTCTTAGCTCGATCTCTGACCGTTAAAACTGGCACCCAATCATCCTTTGAACGCCCTCGTTTTTTCGCTTTCACCCCTCTTTTACGGGGCTGACGAGTCATCCGTTTTGAGCCTTTCTCTGAGTAGGGAAAAAGTGTTTCGTCTGCCTCGATAATGCCTTCTAATTTGCTCGCTTTCAGTGCTGATGGTAGCGCCAAGAATCGGTGCCGCCACCTGAACGATGTTTCAAGGTGGAGGCCACATTTTTCGGCACATTTACGCAATGGCTTACTGTCCAGCATACAGCGAATATATTCTAACCAAAGCTCTTTGTACCTCAGTCGAGCTAGCGGTGTCGCTGTTGTCGCTACAAAGGTTTTGCCGCAGTTCTTGCAGCGATAACGCTGCATCTTGTTTACCTTGCCGTGCCGATTGATCAGTGAGCTATGGCAGTGCGGACATTCAGGATTTTCAACCATCCGCTCCTCAAGCTCTGTTATCAACTGTGAGACGCTATCAGTGCCTTTCAGCAGCTTCTCAACATAACGGGTTTGACTATCTGTTAAGTGTTCTAACTCGGCTATAAGCTTTGTAAATTGTGCTGGGAGCATGATCAATC
>NZ_CACSIH010000218.1:0-103 GCF_902705805.1 Alteromonas alvinellae
ACCAATTCCACCACTTCCGCGCAGCTAGACTTTCCTAAAAGAGATAAGTGAGAATTGGTGGCTACGGCGAGATTCGAACTTGCGACCCCATCATTATGAGTGA
>NZ_CACSIH010000218.1:112-53526 GCF_902705805.1 Alteromonas alvinellae
ACCAACTGAGCTACGTAGCCTTACTATTCTCTTCCCTCTCAGGAAGTGGCGCGTATTATGCGTATATGACTGGCAACCGTCAACCCCTTTTTTACTAACTTTTTTTAAATGCTCATTAAGTGTGCGCATTAGGGCGAAATACGTGCAAAAAGCCGTGAAATTGAACAACTTGCACGAAATAAGTTAGCTATTTACCACGCTTTGTCACTGGTTTTTGTTTGGTAATAACATACGTCAATAGGGCGCGGGCCATACGTATTGTCATGAAAAAACGGGTTATCTAAGTTTCTTCCTGTGTTTGCCCGTTTTTTATATTCTTCATGAAGCGGTGTTTGCAGAAAATAAGGTGTAGCGTTGTTTACATGCACAAAAGCCTGCTTAATTTTGCTTTCTTGCGTTATGTCATCTAGAACGCCACCTCTGTCCATATTTCCTCGCGGCAACTTTTGAAGTACATCCATACCTTGCAGTACGCGACCAACGACCGACATATTTCTGTCTAAGTGCCGTGGTGCTTGCCCAATCACAATGTAAAACTCCGTACTGGCCGTATCTTTCTCGCTATTGCGAGCAAATGCCACAACACCAGGGCAGTGAAGTCCCCACATTTCTTTACGGCTTTTATCAATGCCTACTGGAAAACCGTCTAAAAAGCCGGTGTTAGGCGCAAACAAATCCTTGTTCTCAACCACGTTTACATTGCTATTAAGCGGTTGGGTAAATTCAGCGTTGATTGGTTGAAGCAGATTCGGTGGGAATTGTGAAGCGTCATGAGTATCGTTGCTGCCTGCTTGCGCTACAAACCCGTCTACTACACGATAAAATGCTTGTTCGTTATAAAAGCCTGCGTCTATTAAACTTTTAAACCTGGCCACATGTTTGGGTGCAAGGGTAGGGTGAAGCGCAATAACTACATCGCCATATGCAGTTTTAAACGTCACAGTATTACTCTGAGGTACCTGATACCAACTGGCGGTGTTACTCGCTATTGCTGGTGTCTTTTCAACAGCGTCGCTATTGATTTGTGAATTCACTGGGGTAGCTTGAGGTTCACTGGCAAAAGAAAAATTAGCAAGGCTTAACAAGCACAACGCTTTAATAGAGGTTCTTAATACAGAAAACCGTTTGGCGTGCTGTGATTTGCCGCAATTCAAACTAGAAGAGTGCGATGAAGTAAAATGATTAAAAGTCATTGCAAAGGCCGTTAGTTTTTTACTAGTTATATCAGGACTATGTGCGCTTCACAATTATTCGCAAGAAACAAAAAAGCCACCTTGCGGTGGCTTTCGTAAACAGTGCTAATTTCTACAATAGAAATTACACGTTAAAGCGGAAGTGAATAACGTCACCATCTTTAACAATATAGTCTTTACCTTCTAAACGCCATTTACCTGCGTCTTTCGCACCTTGCTCGCCGTTGAACTCAACGAAGTGATCGTAGCCAACGATTTCAGCGCGAATAAAGCCTTTTTCGAAGTCGGTGTGAATTTTACCTGCCGCTTGCGGTGCAGTTGAGCCTTCAGGGAAGGTCCACGCACGCACTTCTTTTACGCCCGCAGTAAAATAGGTTTGTAGCGTAAGTAGGCTGTAACCCGCACGAATTACGCGGTTAAGACCAGGTTCTTCTAGACCCATGTCTTGCATAAACTCTTCGCGTTCGTCGTCTTCAAGCTCAGCAATATCAGACTCGATTGCCGCGCACACTGCAACTACAGTGGCATTTTCGCCTGCTGCAATTTCTTTAACCTGATCAAGGTACGGGTTGTTTTCAAAACCGTCTTCATTCACGTTTGCAATGTACATGGTTGGCTTAAGGGTAAGCATGTTCATGTAGCTGATTGCCGCAAGCTCTTCTTTAGTCAGCTCAAGTGAACGTAGTAACAAGCCTTCGTCTAGGTGCGGCTTAATCTTCTCAAGCACTTTCATTTCGTACTTGGCATCAGCATCGCCACCTTTTGCGCGCTTAGCAACACGGTGAAGTGCTTTTTCTGTTGTTTCTAAGTCGGCAAGTGCAAGTTCGGTGTTGATAACATCGATATCGTCTTTAGGGCTAACGCGACCTGCAACGTGAACAATGTTATCATCATCAAAACAGCGTACTACGTGACCAATAGCGTCAGTCTCACGGATGTTAGCAAGGAATTTGTTTCCTAAACCTTCACCTTTAGAGGCACCTTCAACCAAGCCAGCAATATCTACGAATTCCATGGTAGTAGGAATAACGCGCTGAGGTTTTACGATTTCAGCCAACTTGTCCAAACGAAGATCTGGCACAGGAACAACACCTGTGTTTGGCTCGATAGTACAAAACGGGAAGTTTGCCGCTTCAATACCTGCTTTAGTTAATGCATTGAAAAGTGTTGATTTACCTACGTTTGGTAGGCCAACAATACCGCATTTAAAACCCATGGTATGGATCCTTAGTTTGGAAAAGTGATAACTGGCTAGGTTTACCCTTTGTGCGAGTGTAACCTGTTTTGTGCTTGCTTAAGGTCTTCTTTCAGCAAAATTTCTGTACAGCGTACCGCTTCATCGATGGCACTTTCAATGGCTGCTTTTTCTTCTGCTGGTGGTTTTCCAAGAACATGGCCGGTAACTCGGCTTTTATGACCTGGATGACCAATACCTATGCGCAAACGCAAAAAATTCTTGTTGTTACCCATTTTAGCCACAATGTCACGTACGCCATTTTGACTAGAGCTTCCGCCCACTTTGTATTTTGCAACACCTGGGGGTAAATCTAATTCGTCAAACGCTACTAATATTTGTTCTGGTTCTATGCGGTAAAAGTTAGCCAGTGCTGCTACGGCTTGTCCACTTTTATTCATAAAGGTAGTGGGGTAGAGCAAACGGATATCTTTGCCTGCAATGGTAATGCGAGCAGTTTTACCGAAGAATTTGGTTTCTGGTTTTAGCGGGGCGTTGTAGGCGTCGGCAAGTTGGTTAAGAAACCATTCACCGGCATTGTGTCGGGTATTTTCGTATTCGGGGCCTGGATTACCCAGACCCACGATAAGGCGTATATCAGCCAAGAGGATTATTCCTCAGAAGCTGCTTCTTCGCCGTCTTCTTCTGCTTCAGCCGCTTTAGGAGCAGGCTTAACAGTTACAACCGCTAGGTCGTGAGCTTCGTCGTTCTTCGCAAGTTCAACTGAAGCAACGCCAGCTGGAAGAGTTAGGTCAGAAAGGTGTAGCGTTTGACCCATTTCAACACCAGCCATGTCTACTTCGATGAACTCAGGAAGGTTCTTAGGTAGACAAGTAACTTCGATTTCAGTTACGTGGTGCTCAGCAATACCGCCAGCTTTAACAGCAGCAGAAGCTTCTTCATTTACGAAGTGAAGTGGTACGTTAGTGTGAACGTCTTGACCAGCGATTACACGTTGGAAGTCAATGTGTGTGATCTTTGGCTTGAACGGGTGACGTTGCATATCTTTAACTAGAACTTCAACAACTTTACCGTCAAGGTTAATCTCAAGAACGTGAGAATAAAACGCTTCAAAGTCAGCTGAGTTGTTTACTTTGTTATGATCTAGTGTGATAGAAACTGGCGCTTCTTCACCACCGTAGATGATACCAGGTAGCTTATCTTCGCGACGTAGGCGGCGGCTCGCACCTTTCCCTAGGTCTGTACGAACAGAAGCGTCTAGTTTGAAATTTGCTTCAGACATTGTCTGTCTCCAAAAGTATAAGTCTAATGATGTGGATTTTTGCGACCAAAACCCACGGTAAAATGATGCAAATTACGTTTAAAAATAATTTCCTATGCGCAATAAAACACCAGCCCAAAATTCAAGGGCGGCGAATTCTAACACCACCTACCAAAACATACAATTACAAAGGCAGATAAAATATCCAACTAAGCAAATGTAAGTATTTGCGTTACTCACAATAAAAAAGCGCACCTTGGCGCGCTTCTATCATATTTATAGAAAAAAGCATTTTGTGAAGACTAACTTGACCGCTAATGTCTCTTTCCTATGGCTTCACAAGGTCAACAGGCCTTGGGAACATAGCAACTTTTCACACAGGCGTTTACTTCGTCAGCACCACTCTGTAATGGGCTTTACCTTCTCTTAATCGAGCAATAGCGTCATTCACGTCTTCAAACTTGAAGGTTTCGGTCACAGGTTCAATATTGTGGTGTGCGGCGAAATCTAGCATGGTCTTGATGGTTGCAGGGCTTCCTACTGGCGAGCCTGACACACTTTTCTGACCACCAATTAAGTTAAACGCACCAATATCTAGAGGTTCAAGGGTGGCGCCTACAAAGTGAAGTCGGCCTTTCGGAGCCAATGTAGATAGGTACAAGTTCCAGTCTAGCTTTACGTTGACTGTTGAAATAATTAAATCAAATCGACCGCGCGCTTTTTTAATTTCATCTTCATCACGGCTATTAATCGTATCTGACGCACCTAGCTCTAGCGCTTCCTTCTTTTTAGATTCGCTC
Organism: Alteromonas alvinellae; assembly: GCF_902705805.1. Taxonomy (NCBI): domain Bacteria; kingdom Pseudomonadati; phylum Pseudomonadota; class Gammaproteobacteria; order Alteromonadales; family Alteromonadaceae; genus Alteromonas; species Alteromonas alvinellae. Next base: position 4,562 of record NZ_CACSIH010000218.1, read on the forward strand.
GAAGTGAACGCTACTACCTTACATCCCCATGCATTTAAAAACTGCAGGGCAAGATGACCCAGGCCGCCAATACCAACTACACCCACTTCACAGGTAGGACTAATACCAAACTGGACAAGAGGGTTGAAGACGGTAATACCTCCGCAAAAAAGAGGGCCTGCCTTTGTACTATCGATAGCATCGGGAAGGGGAATAACGGCACGTGCTTGGGCGCGCACTTTATCTGCAAACCCACCGTGACGACCACCTATGGTCATCTTAGCATCAGCACACAGGTTATGATCGCCTTCTTCGCAAGTTCTACAACTATTACAGTAGCCTGAATGCCAGCCTAAACCGACACGCTGTCCCACCTTTAGTGACGTTACATGTTCACCTATTTGGCTAATTGTGCCGACAACCTCGTGACCAGGCACAAAGGGATATTCTGTCATGCCCCATTCATTATCGAGCATGCTTAGGTCGCTGTGGCAGATACCACAGCTTTCAACGTCTATTTCAACGTCATGTGAGCCAAGCTTACCGGGGTCGTATTGAAACTTTTCTAGTTTTCCGCCCGCTTCTTTAGCGGCATATGCATTTATCATCAATAACCGTCCTTTTAAGTGTTGCAGTGCAACATTCACGCGAAAGCAAAAACTCTATAATTGCTAAATCGCTAGCTTAATTACCTTTATCAGTAATTTACTACACGTGTAGCTACTTTCACGATCATTGTGTTTGCAGGTTATCAATGACTTTACTGGTATCGAGTACTTTAACGCTTGATACTTGAAGTACCGTACCGAATTGCGTAAAGGTCATCATGTCGGGTTTAGGCGTACCTTTAACTTCAACAATAAGGCCGTTCTTTTGATAGGTTTCATCTAAGCCATGTAGCGTATAACGTTCGCCGTTTTCAGCAATAAAAGCATAAAAACCGCCTTCGAGATCTTTATAAATAATACTGCCCTTCATAGTCATTTCACCTTTTGCATTATCTTCTCTTGCTTCAGCCTGGGTAACAGGTTCGGCTACCAGTTCCTTGGGCATAGAACTCTTATCATTAGCTTGAACTATGGAAGATTTTTCTTTCATCTCAGTTCCTTGTTTCTCGAGTTCTGCTTGCTTCACTGAGTCGTCATATCCAGAGCAGCCCGCTGTATTTAAAAGGGCAGTAATTACTGCAACAAGGCATAGTGTTTTTGTTTTCATTTTATGTCCTTCATAGTAGTTTTAACGCGCAACAATTCTTAACGTTAAACCTAAAATAGATGAAAAGAAAGTCACATTAACGTGTTGGAAAGTGGCAATAGAATATATCTAAGACGTAAAGAGAACGTATTTGGATTGATGTACTATGCAAGGGTACAGTTTGCTTTTAAAGAAAAAAGAAAGATAAAAAAAGAGCCGGCGCCACTTACATGGGCCAGCTCTTTGGTAGGAGTAACAATATTTAAATTTTAGTATTCAAACATTGCTGAAATAGACTCTTCGTTGCTGATGCGACGAATAGTCTCTGCAAGCATCTCAGATAAAGTAAGCTGTTTTACTTTTCCAATTTGCTTCATCTCTGCACTTAATGGGATAGAGTCGGTAACGATAATTTCATCAATAACAGACTCTTTAAGATTGTTAGCAGCGTTACCTGAAAAGATAGCGTGAGTTGCGTAAGCATAAACACGACGCGCGCCATGTGCTTTAAGTGCTTCGGCTGCTTTTGCAAGCGTACCGCCTGTATCAATCATGTCATCGACAATGATGCAGTCTCTGTCTTTTACATCACCAATGATGTTCATTACCTGAGCCACGTTCGCTTTAGGACGACGCTTATCGATAATAGCAAGGTCGGTGTCGTTAAGTAGTTTCGCAGTAGCACGTGCACGTACAACACCGCCAATGTCAGGAGAAACGACTACAGGGTCGGCAAAATCACGTCTTACCATGTCAGCAAGAAGGATAGGAGTACCGAATGCGTTATCCACCGGAACATCAAAGAAACCTTGAATCTGTTCGGCGTGTAGGTCGATAGTAAGTACGCGGTCAACACCAACGTTAGACAGGAAGTCAGCCACTACTTTCGCAGTAATTGGCACCCTAGCTGAACGAACACGACGGTCTTGGCGTGCATAACCAAAGTAAGGAATTACTGCTGTAATACGACCAGCTGATGCGCGACGTAGTGCGTCGATCATCACAATAAGTTCCATAAGGTTATCGTTAGTAGGCGCACACGTAGACTGGATAATAAAAACGTCCGAGCCACGGACGTTTTCATGAATTTCTACGCTGATTTCACCGTCACTGAAACGGCCAACTTTGGCATTTCCAAGTTTGGTGTAGAGGCGATCGGCAACTTTCTGGGCAAGTTCTGGTACGGCATTACCTGCAAAGAGCTTCATATCTGGCACAAGTGGTTCCTCAGTGCGTTGATAAAAGAGGTTTGGCTGGGGTAGCAGGACTCGAACCTACGAATGGCGGGATCAAAACCCGCTGCCTTACCAACTTGGCTATACCCCAATTTTAAGTTCTTGTCCGATGTGGCGTACACGCTATTTTTTTTGTTCTAATTTGTCTAATAGTGGTGAGCGATTCACACCTTTTGCGACAAAACTCTGCCAAGCTTCAGGCATTTGAGCCCTAACTTGTTCGGCTAAAGTGTAGTCAGAAAAAGTGGCAAACACGCATGCACCTGTGCCCGTCATTCGCGACGGTGCGTAGTGTACCAACCACTGTAATAATTTTGCAACTTCAGGATAGCGATTCGCGACTAATTGCTGACAATCATTCCAAGTTTTTTCAAATTTATAGTCTTCCCAACGTATCGCTGGTGTATTTCTGGGCAAATCCGACGAGGTGAACACTTCAGCTGTACTGACATGAACATTTGGGTTCGCTACTAAAAAATACTGTTCTTGTTGCGGAGCTGGCGTTATCTCTTCTCCAACGCCTCCTGCAAATGCCGTTAGACCTCGCACAAAAATAGGTACGTCAGCGCCTAAAGCTAGCCCAAGCTCAGCCAGTTCATCTTCACTTAGCCCTGTGTTCCAAAGGTGATTAAGCGCCACTAACGTGGTTGCGGCATTCGAAGAACCCCCGCCAATACCGCCCCCCATAGGAAGGCGCTTGTCTAACGAAATAACGGCACCTTTATTACATTTTGTTTTTGTTGCCAGCAGTCGCGCTGCTTTTACAATTAAATTGTCATCGTCTGGTACCCCATCCAGTGGTGTTTCCATGCGTATGGTTGTGTCGTCTGTGCTTATGTCAAAGGCGAGTGCATCGCCGTAATCCAGCATTTGAAACAGGCTTTGGAGCTGGTGATAGCCGTTGTCGTAGCGGCCAAGAATATGTAAGAAAAGATTTAGTTTAGCGGGGGAAGGCCACCAATCTTTTTGTTTAGAAACAAATGAGTTCACTACAGAGTCCACTGATAAATTTTAATTTTAAGCTGAGTTTGAGGCATATCCGGCGTTTCGTTTTGAGTAAGCGTTATGCTGTGAGGCAGCCATACAGATGTGCCATCACCTAGCTCAACACTACCGTAGTTACCGTAAGCAACTTGCCAATTTCGACATCCTTGGCAATAGCTTTCAAGGGTATCAACCAACCCTAATTCGGTAAGGGTGAATTTATCACCGTCCAGCGGTAGTCCTTTTACCCAAGACAACAGTGATTTCACCGGAATTATCATTCCCGTAATCTGATAAATAAGTGGCTCTGGTAGAGCATCTACATACGTTTCGCCGTCAGCCTCTAATACCGACTGCTGCTGGGTAACATTAAGGTTAACCAGACTTACCCCTAAAAAATTGGTTAATCGAAAATCAAAATCACCGGAATCGTTTTTCCAGACTAAATTAAGGCTGGCCGCTTCCTTACCTTGGCGAAATGCAATTTTTCCGCGCATTTGCCACTGGTGAACTTCAGCAACCTTTTCAAGTTGAGCCGTAAGGTTTACCGCGTTTTCTGGGCCTTTGGGAGCGGTTGTACATGCACTTAATATAAAGCAAAAGGTCAACAGTAGGGTAGTTAAGCGAATCATTAAGGCGTGTTACCTGTATAAAAATAAAACATAATTAGCTGTGACATTATGGGAACACAGTTTCACCAACACTTTCAATCATTTTGGGTTTTTCGTACAATGCCGCTCCGACGTTGCCAGCACAGATTTTAATGACTTTACTCGCCCTCGGTATTAACCACAAAACAGCACCAGTAGCACTTCGTGAAAAAGTGGCCTTTACACCAGATTCTCTGGTGGAAGCGCTTGCGAGTTTAAAAAAGCTGGAAGGGGTAGATGAGTCTGTCATTGTATCGACCTGTAACCGCACTGAGTTATACGTTAATACTCAAGACGACACCGGCCAAAAGCTTTTACAATGGTTAAGTGACTTCCATCATTTAGATGTAGAAGAGATTGCCAATAACAGCTATGTGCTTGCTCAGGATGAAGCGGTTAAGCACATTATGCGCGTAGCCAGCGGGCTTGATTCACTGATTTTAGGTGAGCCTCAAATCTTGGGTCAGGTGAAGCAGGCGTTTGGTGATGCAAAACACTCGGGTATGGTGAGCAGCGAATTTGATAAGCTGTTTCAACATACGTTTTCGGTGGCAAAACGAGTTCGCAGTGAAACAGATATAGGTGCAAACGCGGTAAGCGTGGCTTATGCAGCCGTGCAGCTGGCAAAACATATATTCGCTGAACTACCAAAACGTTCAGTGCTATTAGTGGGAGCTGGCGAAACCATTGAACTTGTGGCTCAGCATTTGAAAGAGCAGGGCGTGAGCTGTTTGGCTGTGGCGAATAGAACCGTAGCGCGAGCAGAAGCCTTAGCCGAAACACTAGATGCGAGTGTGTTTACCTTATCGCAAGTGCCAGAGCACTTAAAAGACTTTGATATCGTGATAAGCTCTACCGCTAGCCAACTGCCCTTAATTGGCAAGGGCATGGTGGAGAAAGCCCTTAAGCAGCGCAAAAACATGCCGATGTTTTTGGTTGACCTTGCAGTACCACGAGATATTGAGTCAGAGGTTAACGAGCTAGGCGATGCCTATCTTTATACTGTTGATGACTTGCAGCATATTGTTCAGAAGAATTTAGAAAACCGCGAGCAAGCAGCAAAAGAAGCGGAAAAGCTTATCGACAAACAAGCTGGCGACTACATGACGTGGAAGCAGTCGCAGCAATCGATAGATTTAGTAAGACAGTATCGCCAAAAAGGCATGGCACAGCGTGACGATATTGTGGAAAAAGCCAAAGCGCAATTAGCAGAAGGTAAAAATGCCGAAACGGTATTAGAAGAAATGGCGTATAAATTAACCAATACGCTATTGCACCCAACTACCTTAGCGTTACGCGAGGCTGCCATGCACGATGACCCAGCATTGAGCCGATGGATGGGACAGGCATTAGATTTATCTGACTTTTCGTCAGACGATAATAAATAAGGTAATAAGAAGCATATGAAAGAGTCGGTAGTTAGGAAACTCGAACACTTAGTCGAGCGTTTCGAAGAAGTTCAGGCGTTGTTAGGCGACCCTGGAGTTATCGGCGATCAGGATAAGTTTCGCAACTTGTCAAAAGAGTTCAGTCAGCTAGAAGATGTAGTGGCAGGCTTTAATGCTTATCAGCAAGCACAAGAAAACTTGGCTTCAGCGCAGGAAATGTTGAACGAAGATGACGCCGAAATGCGCGAAATGGCACAGGAAGAGATGAAAGAAGCCAAGGCGGAAATTGAACGCCTTGAAACTGAACTTCAGGTGCTACTCCTGCCAAAAGATCCTAACGATGATAACAACTGTTTCTTGGAAATTCGCGCAGGTGCGGGTGGTGACGAAGCGGCAATATTTGCAGGTGACTTGTTCCGCATGTACAGCCGTTATGCCGAAAGTCGTGGCTGGCGTGTAGAGTTGGTTAACGCCAATGAAGGTGAGCACGGCGGTTATAAAGAAGTCATTGCTAATGTAAGCGGTGATGGCGTATACGGCGTATTGAAATTCGAGTCGGGCGGTCACCGCGTACAGCGTGTACCAGAAACCGAATCACAAGGCCGTATCCATACCTCGGCATGTACCGTGGCGGTATTACCAGAAATTCCAGAGTCGCAGGCAATTGAAATTAACCCTGCAGAGCTTCGCATCGATACCTTCCGTGCATCAGGTGCGGGTGGTCAGCACGTTAACAAAACCGACTCGGCTATTCGTATTACTCACTTGCCAACAGGCTTGGTAGTGGAATGTCAGGACGAGCGTTCACAGCACAAAAACCGTGCGAAAGCGATGTCGGTACTTCAAGCGCGCTTAAATCAGATTGAAGAGGAAAAGCGTGCAGCAGAAGAGGCTTCTACTCGTAAGAGCCTAGTCGGTAGCGGCGACCGCTCTGAGCGAATTCGTACTTATAACTTCCCGCAGGGACGTGTAACCGACCACCGTATCAACCTGACTATTTATCGTTTAGACGAAGTGGTGGAAGGTGACCTTAAGCAGCTTATCGACCCAATTTTGCAAGAGCATCAGGCAGATCTACTGGCCTCTCTGTCTGACGAATAACGCTGTCTTGTTACACAAACTGTTTATAGAAAAACAATGCGCATAGACAACGCCTTAGCATGGGCTGCTGAGCAACTAGAGGGTGGGGAGTCACCCTCTGTTGATGCAAAAGTCATGTTGGCGAACATTCTAGGTAAGTCACAAACTTATCTATTCACGTGGCCTGATAAAACCTTGGATGCCGCCCAGAAAGCGCAATTTGAAGCGGATGTGGCCAAGCGTAAACGGGGTGAGCCCGTGGCGTATATTATCGGCAAGCGTGATTTCTGGACCCTGTCACTGTTTACCTCGCCAGATACATTAATTCCACGACCAGATACAGAAGTATTGGTTGAGCAGGTGCTCAATTGGGCAAATCAACAATCCTCTGCATCCTTATCAATCTGTGATTTGGGAACCGGTACGGGCGCCATTGCGCTGGCATTAGCGAGCGAACTGCCAGAAGCATCCGTTACTGGCGTAGACTTTCAAGCTGGGGCGGTGAAGCTTGCTACCCGCAATGCCCAAGCTAATAGCATAGCCAATGCGCATTTTGTTCAAAGTGATTGGTTTAGTGCGCTGGCAGGTCAAACCTTCGACATTATTGTTTCAAACCCACCTTATATAGAAGAATCCAGTCCACACCTTAATGAGGGCGATGTGCGTTTTGAACCTAAAACAGCATTAACCTCGGGCACTGACGGCCTAGACGACATAACACACATCATTAATAGCGCGCCGCAATATCTCAATAAAGGTGCCTTACTTGCATTCGAACACGGCTTTGACCAAGGGGCTGCGGTAAACGCTTTGCTCGTAGATGCGGGATTTGTAGACGTCAAAACTGTTAAAGATTACGGCAACAATGACCGTGTAACGCTGGGGCAGTGGCAGTAGTTTTCAACCTCCAAAGAAGTTACCTTTTCTGTAGTTATCAAAATTTAATTGCAAACTTGCTAATATTTTGTTTTACATTAGTATTTATTAAGCGGTTGTAAGACCTCAAAAAGCACTAAGTTAAACAATCTCTTACACTACAGGACGTACCAGATGAATGATGACTTTCTTTTCGCAGAAGATGACGATGAAAATGAAGTAGATGATCTGGGTAGCTGGAAAGTACTCATTGTTGATGATGAACCCGAAGTACACGCCGTTACCAAGCTGGCGCTAAATGACTTTAGTTTAAATGGCAAAACCCTTGAGTTTGTTAGTGCCTATAGCGGAGAGGAAGCGAAGGCCATTTTCAAAACCCATGATGATATCGCCGTTGTGTTACTTGATGTTGTTATGGAGACTGATGACGCCGGTCTTAAAGTGGCGGAGTATGTTCGTAACGAATTAGACAATCATTTCACGCGTATTATTTTGCGTACTGGACAACCTGGCCAAGCCCCTGAAAAAGATGTCATCATTAATTACGACATCAACGACTACAAGTCGAAAACCGAACTGACCGCGCAAAAACTCTTTACTGTTATCATTGCAGCGCTCCGCTCATATCGAGATATTATCGTTATCGAAGAAAATAGACGCGGCCTTGAAAAAATTATAGATGCGTCTGTGGATTTATTTTCCTCCCGTTCCCTCGAAAAGTTCATGCAGGGTATTATTCAACAGCTTGCATCTATTTTGGGCTGTTCAAAGGATGCTGCCTACATTACCACTGCGGTGGCAACCACATCGCGTACTATCAACACCAGCAACAACAAACTGGGTGACGACGAACTATATGTTTTTGCTGGCAACGGTGAGTACGCCAGTAAGGAAGGGGTGCCTTTAAAAGACGCGATTAGCGCACAAGAATATGCCCTGTGCGCAAGAGCCATGCGCGATAAGCAAATTGTTTATGCAGAAGATCACGTTGTGGCTTATTGCAACAGTAAAAGTCACAATGGTGCACTCTTGTACTTGTCAGGATTACCGAGACGAATAGGGGAAAGTGATCGTCATCTGGTAAAACGCTTTTCAGACAGTGTTCAGCTTGCTTTTGACAATGTACTTAAAACCGTTGATGTTGAAGCGACGCAGAAAGAAATAATTGAGCGTTTAGGTCGAGCGTTAGAGCATGAGTCAAATGCATCAAATAATCTCACAAGAATGGTTGAAATGGCGCAACTGTTGGCAGAAAAGGTTGGGCTGAACGAGCAAGACATCCACGCATTACGCCTTGCCGTGCCACTCCATGATATTGGGACGTCTATAGTGCCTAAATCTATTTTGCACAAAACGACGCCGTTAACCGAAGAGGAAGTATTTAAAATACGTCAGCATGCTGAATTTGGTTACCAGATTTTGCGAGATTCAAGCCGGCCCACTATCCAACTTGCAGCAATGTTAGCAAAGCAACATCACGAACGCTGGGATGGAAAGGGATATCCAGACGGGCTTAAAGGCGAAGAAATTGATATAAAAAGCCGTATTGCCACGTTAGTTGATGTGTTTGATGCACTGTTAAACGCAAGGCCGTATAAGCCAGCGTGGACAATTGATAAGGTTGAAGCCGTATTGAAAGAGGAAAGTGGCAAGCACTTCGACCCTGATTTAGTTCAGTGTATGCTAAATGACCTTCCGGCCTTTATGGCAATTCAAGCTCAATTCCCTGACGCATAATGATTTATTTCTCCGTTATTTACGTACTGTAATACGTTACAATAACAGCCTTTAAACAGGCGCCATAATTAAAACGAAGGCAGGTGCTACATGCACCTGTTTTTTTGAGTCTGCTACTCGTATTCTGAGTCTGTTGAATTTTGCATTGCTGTAAAACTAAATCGGCTCAATTAACACCTGTGTTAAAGTAACCAGAAGCAGCCTTACTATCTAATAAGAACAGGAACACATTATGTACATGATGGCTAAACACCTTCACATGACCGCCGTTGGCTTGAGCATATTATTTTTTGTCTTTCGCTTTATATGGAGTCAATTCGACGCTACAGCACTTAGCAAAAAATGGGTTAAAATTCTCCCTCATATCATTGATACCGTGCTATTAGCCAGCGCAATTTGGCTATGCATTATTTTGTCTCAATATCCTTTAGTTAATGCATGGCTCACATTTAAAGTTGTGGGCGTGGTGCTGTACATAGTGTTTGGATTGTTTGCATTGAAAAAAGCCAAAACAGCGTTAGGCAAATGGAGCTTTTTCGTAGCAGCGCTTGTTGTGCTTATGGCAACGGCTATGGTTGCTGTAACCAAACAACCTCTTTTTTAAGATTTAATTGGAAATAGATAATGTCTGAATCTCAACAGATTATTAATGTAGGTAACGTTGACGTTGCCAACCACTTGCCGTTTGTTCTGTTCGGTGGAATGAACGTACTTGAGTCTCGCGATCTCGCTATGCGTATCGCAGAACACTATGTTGAAGTAACGCAAAAGCTCAATATTCCGTACGTTTTTAAAGCCTCGTTTGATAAAGCGAACCGTTCATCAGTGACTTCTTACCGTGGGCCTGGCATGGAAGAAGGGTTGCGTATTTTTGAAGAAATTAAGTCGACCTTTAACGTTCCGCTTATCACTGATGTGCACGAACCGCACCAAGCAGCTCCTGTAGCTGAAGTGGTGGATGTTATTCAACTGCCTGCTTTCTTGGCGCGCCAAACCGACCTTGTGGTTGCAATGGCAAAAACCGGCAGCGTTATCAATGTGAAAAAGCCTCAATTCTTAGCACCGCATGAGATGCGTCACATCATAGGAAAACTAGGCGAAGCGGGGAACGATAAGGTTATTCTTTGTGAGCGTGGTAGCTGCTTTGGTTATAACAATTTAGTTGTGGATATGCTTGGCATGGACGCAATGAAAGAATATGCCCCAGTAATATTTGATGCGACGCACGCACTTCAAATGCCGGGTGGCCGTGCGACGTCTGCAGATGGTCGTAGAGCGCAAGCTGCACAGTTGGCCAGAAGCGGTATGGCGCTAGGTTTAGCGGGCTTGTTTATTGAAGCTCATCCTAATCCTGATGAAGCACTATGTGATGGGCCTTGCGCACTGCCGTTGGCGAAATTAGAGCCTTACTTGCAGCAGATGAAAGCACTAGATGAATTGGTGAAAGGTTTTGACGCGTTAGATACAAGTAATACCTAAGCTAGTATTCGATGGCGTATGCCGGTGCAAGCACCGGCATGCGTATCAGGTGTGTGAGTTGCTTATTCCGCTTCAGAAACGTTTACGCGCTCTTCACCTTTTGTCATTGCTAATAAGTTCTTGTGAAGCTGAACTTGCGTCTCTTCAGCTAAAATCGCTTTAGACTGCTTTTTCACAACAATGTGTGCATCGTTTTCTGGCAGTACTTCGGCCATTTTTACGCTGGTCATTGCTGTGTTGATTAACGATTGTAGATTGATCTTTTCTGGTTGTGCGTTAGCATTTGCAGCAGCGCTTACAAAAGCCATTACAGAAACACTAGCTAAAAGTAATTTTTTCATTTTCACACCTAATAAAAATAATTAAATAATTGTTGATGAATGTTAAAATGTTTAACAAATGTTCATCATAAAATGCTGAAATTAAATGTTCTTTTTTAATTTCGGGCAAATTATAGTCAGTAGGTGGTGAAAAATAAAACGAGTAAAAGTATGGGTTGTCATTAGAAAAGCTAATGAATTTGTCATGCTTCGGTCACACTGGATTAAAAACGATATATGCATCGACGTTTACCCCCTCTCAACGCCTTGAAATCGTTTGAAGCGGCTGCTCGCCATTTGAGCTTTACTAAGGCTGCCGATGAGCTGTTTGTTACGCAAGCTGCCGTTAGCCACCAGATAAAAGCGCTTGAAGATTTCTTATCGATGAAGCTATTCCTTCGAAGAAATAGAACCCTGCTTCTAACCGAAGAAGGTCAAGCTTATTTTCTTGAGCTAAAAGATATCTTCAAAAACTTACAAGACGCGACAGAAAGGCTACTTGCGAAGGGCAGTAAAGGTGCTATCACGGTAGCGATGCCGCCCAGCTTTGCGAGCCAATGGCTGGTACCCCGTATTCATAAGTTTAGTTTGGCGCATCCAGACATCGACGTACGCATCAAGGCAGTTGATTTCGATGAAGGCTTCTTAGAAGACGATGTAGACGTTGCAATATATTACGGTAAAGGTCGTTGGGCTGGTCTTCAGGCCGACCAGCTACATCGAGAGTTTCTAACTCCGCTTTGCTCTCCAATGCTTTTTCAAGGTCCCAAACCTTTATCCAGCCTGTCTGACTTACGGCACCACGTGTTGCTTCACGACTTAAGCCGTACTGCATGGAAAAATTGGTTGAAGCATGTAGGTGTGGTTGGCGTAAACGTTAACCAAGGCCCGGTTTTCAGTCACTCCATGCTAGTTTTGCAAGCAGCTGCGCTAGGGCAAGGTATTGCGTTGGGTAACACGGTACTTGCAAGGCCGGAAATTGAAGCGGGAAGGTTAGTTATGCCGTTTGAAGAACGCGTAGAGAGTCGCGATGCGTTTTATTTGGTGTGTGAAGAATCACAGGCTGAGTTAGGTAAAATAGCTGCATTTAGAGACTGGATCTTAGCGCAGGTCGAAGCTGAACAAGAGGACTTGCTGTAATATGACTACATCGAACAGCATTACTGAACAACCTGGTTTTGACATTGAATTGCATGCAGCTGATAAGCCTATAGCGTGTTTGATACTAGGCCACGGAGCCGGTGCGGGAAAAGAACATGAGTTTATGCAATACATGGCGAAAGCCCTTGTCGCTAAAGGCATATCAACCGTGCTTTTTAACTTTCCCTATATGCAAACCATAAAAGCTACCGGTAAGCGTAGGCCTCCCGATAAAGCCGATAAACTTATGTCACATTTTACTACGGTGATTGAAACCTGCAGCAAAGATAACAAAGCCTTGCATAACTTGCCTGTGTTCATTGGTGGAAAGTCGATGGGCGGGCGTATGGCTACCATGGTGTATGAAGCGGTGAGCAATGTAAAAGGCGCGATAGCGCTAGGTTATCCGTTCCACCCTCCTGGTAAGCCAGAAAAAACACGCACCGAACATCTGCAAACGGCGTCTAAACCTTTGCTTATTATTCAGGGTGAACGAGATACCTTTGGTACGAAGAGCGAAGTGGAGAGTTACAAAAAGAACGGCGTGTTATCTTCCATGATTGAGTGCGCATATTTAGACGACGGCGATCACAGTTTTAAGCCTCGAAAAGCAAGCGGAAAAACGCAGGAAGAACATATTGCTAAAGCTGCCACGCTTACCGCTTCTTTTATTGAAGTCCATTTAAATAATTAAAGATTAAATAGAAATCAGAGCGAACGACTAATTTAATGAAAACTGAAAAACTTAGGTTTGCCACCGTTGCTAAACCTTATCTTATTGTAGGGGCATTGCTCGCGGGCCTTTCTGTGGTACTAGGTGCGTTTGGCGCACATGGCTTAAAAAGCGTGTTAACTGCACAGCAGCTCAACACGTTTGAAATTGGCGTGCGTTATCAAATTTATCACGCATTAGCCTTACTGCTTTTACCTGCATTGTCAGGGGTTGTCTCATCGACGTGGGCTAATCGGGTAGCGTTTTGTTTCGTTACCGGTACGGTGTTGTTTAGTGGAAGTTTATACGCGCTAGGAATAAGCGGCATAAAATGGTTTGGCCCGATAACCCCTCTGGGAGGCATGTTCTTTATTATCGGCTGGGTGTTGTTAGTGATTGGACTGATAAAAGGTCATGATTTAAACAAGCAACAAGAAGAGCAGAGCACAACTCACCACACGCCGGGGGCAGGTAATGTCTAACATCAGTATTTTGGGTTATTGCCGACCTGGTTATGAAAACGATACAGCTAACGAACTTACATCTCGATACGGTGAAGCCCGGTGTTATGGCTACCCAGTGTCGAAGAAGAACAGTGGCTTTGTACTTTATCATTTATATGATGGCTCGCAGTTAGCGCAAACCATTACTCAGTTTGCTGTTCACGACAGTATCTTTCCTCGTCAACTGGTGGCAGTTTTTGCCACGCTAAACGATATAGAAAAAGAAGACAGAGTAGGGCAAGTGCTCGAGGCCCTAAAAGAGGTAGAAAAGCCGTTTTCAATTTTTGGTGCCATAGACGTCGAGTACCCAGATACAGAAGAAGGTAAAACCCTCGCAAAGTTCTGCCGAAAGTTTACGGTTCCTCTTCGCCAAGCGTTAAGAAAAGCGGGGTGGCTTACGTCTAAGGAAAATCTGGGTAAACCCAAACTGCATATTTTCTTTGAGTCATTTGAAATTTGTCATATTGGTTATACATTACCCAGTTATGCCAGTAGCGATCACTTGGGCATTTGCCGATTAAAGTTCCCTAGTGATGCGCCGAGCCGCTCGACGCTTAAACTTGAAGATGCTTTAGTGAATATGCTGAGCGACAAACAGCAGGCTAAGGTACTTCGAAGCGGTGGACGTGCCGTGGACCTAGGTGCATGCCCGGGTGGTTGGACATATCAGCTGGTGAAGCGCGGAATGTATGTTGAAGCTATCGACAATGGACTTGTAGCCGATAGTTTAATGAGCACGGGGTTGGTTGAACATCACGCGGCAGACGGGTTTACATATCGACCACAATTTGGTCGTGTAGATTTGCTGGTATGTGATATGATAGAGCAACCCGATAGGGTAGCTAAATTGATGGGCGATTGGTTAGTTAAGCACTGGGCAACGCACGCAATATTCAATTTAAAGTTACCTATGAAACAACGTTATGAAACTGTAGTTGAAGCCATGACGTTGCTAAGAAGCCGATTAAATGCCTTGGAAGATGCATTTGCGGTTAAGGTTAGGCATCTCTACCACGACAGAGATGAAGTTACAGTAACAATAGTTCGCACTTCAAAAGATGAGGTGTGATTTTGTTATTTTTCAAAAAAGTGTCATTAATTAATAAGTTATTGATACTTAAAGAAAAGAATTAATGGTGGCGCGGATTTTAGCAAACGAATTTAAGGTTTATGCTAAAAAAGGTGTAAATCTGGTATAGAAATCCTTTATAATCCGGCCGTTTTTTTACTCTGAACCAATGAAAGTGAACTAATGTCAGACTTATCTCATTACAGAAACATTGGTATTTTCGCCCACGTAGACGCGGGTAAAACTACCACAACAGAACGTATCTTGAAGCTTACTGGTAAAATCCATAAAACTGGTGAGGTTCACGATGGTGAATCAACAACTGACTTCATGGAGCAGGAAGCTGAGCGTGGTATTACCATCCAGTCAGCGGCAACAACCTGTTTCTGGAAAGATCATCGCATGAACATCATCGATACTCCGGGACACGTTGACTTTACAGTTGAAGTATATCGTTCACTTAAAGTACTAGACGGCGGTATCGGTGTATTCTGTGGTTCTGGCGGTGTTGAGCCTCAGTCAGAAACTAACTGGCGTTATGCTAACGAATCAGAAGTTGCGCGTGTAATCTTCGTAAACAAACTAGACCGTATGGGTGCAGACTTTTACCGTGTAGTTGGCCAAGTTAAGAAAGTACTTGCTGCTAACCCACTAGTAATGACGCTTCCAATCGGTATCGAAGACGAGTTTAAAGGTGTTGTTAACCTTCTAGATATGAAAGCGTACATCTGGGACGATTCAGGCCTTCCTGAAAACTACGAAGTTGTAGATATCCCAGCAGATATGGTTGATAAGGCTAACGAGTACCGTGAGCAACTAATCGAAACTGCTGTTGAGCAAGATGACGACCTAATGATGGCTTACATGGATGGTGAAGAGCCGTCTCTAGAAGACATCAAGCGTTGTATCCGTAAAGGTACTCGTGACCTAGCGTTCTTCCCAACATACTGTGGTTCTGCATTTAAGAACAAAGGTATTCAGCTAGTTCTTGACGCGGTTGTAGACTTCCTTCCGTCTCCAACAGAAGTTGATCCACAAGATCTAACTGACGAAGAAACGGGTGAGCCTACTGGTGAAGTTGCAACAGTATCTGTTGACGAGCCGTTCCGTGCACTTGCGTTCAAAATCATGGACGACCGTTTCGGTGCCCTTACGTTTATCCGTATCTACTCTGGTAAGCTAAACAAAGGCGACACTATTCTTAACAGCGCAACGGGTAAGACTGAGCGTATCGGCCGTATGGTTGAGATGCACGCTGATGAACGTACAGAACTTACTTCAGCACAAGCAGGTGACATCCTAGCTGTTGTTGGTATGAAGAACGTTCAAACTGGTCACACACTATGTGATCCTAAGCACCCATGTACACTAGAGCCAATGATCTTCCCTGAGCCAGTAATCTCGATTGCTGTTAAGCCAAAAGACAAAGGCGCTAACGAAAAGATGTCTATCGCTATCGGTAAACTAGTAGCAGAAGACCCATCTTTCCAAGTTGAAACTGACGAAGATTCTGGCGAAACCATCCTTAAAGGTATGGGTGAGCTTCACCTAGATATCAAAGTAGACATCTTGAAGCGTACTTACGGCGTTGAGCTAGAAGTTGGTCAGCCTCAGGTTGCATACCGTGAAACTATCACGCTACCAGTTGAAGACAGCTACACGCACAAGAAGCAGTCTGGTGGTTCTGGTCAGTTTGGTAAGATTGATTACCGCATCAAGCCAGGCGAAACTAACTCTGGCTTCAAGTTCACATCTACTGTTGTGGGCGGTAACGTACCTAAAGAATTCTTCCCTGCAATCGAAAAAGGTTTCGCAGGTATGATGGAAGTAGGTCCTCTAGCGGGCTACCCAGTACTAGACGTTGAAGTTGAGCTATTCGACGGTGGTTTCCACGCAGTTGACTCATCAGCAATCGCGTTCGAAATTGCAGCTAAAGGTGCATTCCGTCAGTCAATGCCAAAAGCAGGTCCTCAGATTCTTGAGCCTGTGATGAAAGTTGACGTGTTCAGCCCAGAAGACAACGTTGGTGACGTAATCGGTGACCTTAACCGTCGTCGTGGTATGATCAAAGACCAAGAAGCTGGCGCTACTGGCGTTCGCATCAAGGCTGACGTACCTCTATCTGAGATGTTTGGTTACATCGGTCACCTACGTACTATCACATCTGGTCGTGGTCAGTTCTCTATGGAATTCAGCCACTACTCAGCATGTCCTCAGAACGTAGCTGACAAAGTAATTGAAGAAGCAAAAGCACGTAAAGCTGCTAAGTAATTAGCCTTTGCGAACGTAAGCTGACCTTGGGTTAGCTTACGCTTCAAGAAATACTAAAAAGCCGGTCGCATGACCGGCTTTTTTTATGTCGAGTGTCCCGTCCTGAAATACGTTTAGTACATCTTATACGGCAAAAACTTCCCTGACATCACTACGCTGACACGGTCGCCTTTAGGATCGTTTTCGCGCTGTAAATCCATAGAAAAATCAATGGCACTCATGATGCCGTCGCCAAACTCTTCATGAATTAATTCCTTTAAGGTAGTGCCATACACATTCACCAATTCATACCAGCGGTAAATTAGCGGGTCAGTAGGGACTTCTGTTGGTAACGAACCTTTGTAAGGCACAATTTGAAGCCAGGCAATCGCTTCGTCGGTAAGCTCAAGTAATTCGCCCACGGCTTCAGCTTGCTGCTTTGTCATGGCCATCTGGCCTAAACACGCTGCTGTACTCCATTCTTTTGACTGACCAACAACTTCGGCAATCTGACTCCACTTTATGCCTTTTAAAATTTTGGCTGACTGGATCATGTCGGTAACTTGGGTTCTCGATGTAATCATTTGCATTTCCTTAAAGGGTTAGTTAAACAAAATGAGCGTAACTAGATTGCTGAAAATAAGTGCCAGTATTAGCACCTTGTACACAAAAAGAGGGTGTCGTTTTACTAACGGCTCGTACGCCGTGTGTTGAGTTGGATTTGGATAGCGAAGCGAATAGAGGAATTCGGATAGTGTTGAGTAGCGTTTATCAGGGTTAACATGTAAAGCGCGTTTCAGGGCACTATCAACCCAGGTTGGTATTGGGCGTTTTGGATCTAACGCCGTTTCATATTTTAGTTTTTTCTGTTCGGCAAAAGTGCGGCAGTGAGCGAGTTTTGAATGGTAAGGGTAACGACCGCACAAAAGGAAGTAGGTGAGTATGGCTAAAGAGAACAGATCTGAGCGCTCTGTGCCTACATTCCCTAAAAAGTATTCAGGTGCGGCAAAAAGGGCCGCGCCGGGAATTGGCGCACTACTATAAAGGCTAGGCGCATCGGCTAAGGCCGCCGAACCAAGATCAATAATAGTACAGTGCCCCTGTTCACTAATCATTATATTCTCGGGGCGTATATCTCTGTGAAGAATGCCCTGACGGTGCATTGCTTGTAAGCCTTTCCCAACCTGCTCAATAATATCCCTAATTTGCTCCAATGATGGTGTGGGGTTATCAAATGACCATTGTGCCAATGTTTGCCCTTTTACATAATCACTAATGCTGTAAAACGCTGTAGGTCTGTGTTTGAGCCCTAAGTTTAAGTACGTGGGGCTTTTAACAACATGCGTTGAGTTAACTCGCCTTGTAAACCAACTTTCTATCAAAAAAACGTTGAGCATTTCTGGTGACTGGCTAAAGTCGGTTGAGGGGGTTTTAACCACTACAGGGTGTTGTTCATGCGTACCTTTATGAGCTTGAAGCGAGGCAATAAAAACATGACTACGGGCAGAGCTATAGAGCTGACGCTCTAGTGTGATGCCGTCAATTTCATCGCCGGTCTCTAGTTCTTTGAAAGCAGGCTTACAAAGATGAACGTGGGGTTCACTATCATTACTCCCACTTTCATTACCGATTTGATACTTAATAAGCAGTAAAGTGAGGTTGTCATCACTTCCCTGGTTAAACGCCTCATGCACCAGCAATTCAGATTGGTTTTCAGAGAGTGTTTCTGCGCCATTGATTTTGTTAAGTATGCCAGGCAGCGAAACAAACTCATGAACACCATCAGTACTAATCGCAATAGTACTTGAAGCGCTTAAGGTGTGTGATGTGTGGTCAATATCGATATTCGCTTTTACGCCTAATGCGTTGGAAAGATACGTTTGCGAAGGTTCACTATCAGATACGTGACGATGGGGATGTGTTAGTAAAACAGGGCTTGATGCGTTGTCAGAAACAAGCTGGACTTGGCAATCTCCCACGTGAAACACGGCTAGGTGATTACCCGTTAAAATAGCGACTGAAAGCGTACAGACATATCCTTTCTCTGGGGTGTAGCAAAAAGCGCTTCTCTGCGTTCGGGTATAAAGCCGTGCATTCAATTCTTTAATAATGGCTTCGGCCCGCGTTTTTATCGACCACTGTTCAGGCGCTATATTAAAAAGCTTAACAAATTCACTGGTAGCAAAATCACTAGCAACCTGACTTACAGTACTACTACTGACACCGTCAGCGATAACAAAAACATGACTTGGGCTTAGTTCGTTGGAAGAAATATGGTAAGCGTAGGCATCTTGGTTTATTTCTTTAACGCCGCGCGTAGAAAAAGCACTTACATATATCTTGTTAGGTAGCGGATTAACTGGCGTTTTTTGAGCAGCGTGCTGATTCATATTTAGTTGCTTCTACCTACTTATACGACATCGACTCAAATATTTTTATTCATGCAAGGGCAGGACAGTGCCATCACAACGTACCTTTGCAGATTGCATCATGATGGCGCTGAAGAAGAAGCCTTGGTTAAATAGGAAGCGTTTGTGAGGCCGCTGC
The DNA here is from genome assembly GCF_902705805.1 of Alteromonas alvinellae. NCBI lineage: Bacteria > Pseudomonadati > Pseudomonadota > Gammaproteobacteria > Alteromonadales > Alteromonadaceae > Alteromonas > Alteromonas alvinellae. The sequence continues at coordinate 23,705 of NZ_CACSIH010000218.1, forward strand.
TTTATCGACAGGGATAGTGCGTTTAGGTAGCGTCTTCACGTGGGTGGTATAAAGGGTAAGACCAGTAAATGCTAACCCGCCTACTAGGTTCCCTAGTGCTGTTGGAATTTCATTCCAGATGAAATAATCCATTACTGAGAAGTCACCACCCATTATCAGGCCAAATGGGAAAAGGAACATGTTTACCACCGAGTGTTCAAAGCCCATAAAGAAGAACAGCATGATGGGCATCCACATAGCCAGCACTTTGCCGCTCACGTGAGTTGAGATCATTGCGCCCACTACGCCCAATGACACCATCCAGTTACACAGCATGCCGCGAATAAATATGGTAATCCAACCGGCAGCACCGTGTTCTGCATAGCCTAATGTGCGCGCTTCACCAATGCTGGCGACCTTCGTAGCAATCGCGCCACCGTCGACGTTATAGCCCATAGTAAAGATAAACGACATCATGAAGGCTACGGTTAATGCGCCGCCAAAGTTTCCTAAGAAGACTAGGCCCCAGTTGCGTAAAATCTGTTTAGGTGTAACGCCAGGACGCTGGGCAAGCCACGCCAGCGGTGTAAGCACAAATACACCGGTTAATAGGTCGAAGCCCATAAGATAGAGCATACAAAAGCCCACAGGGAATAGCACCGCGCCGAGCAAGAACACACCGGTCTGTACAGCGATGGTTATTGCGAAAACGGCAGCTAACGCCAAGATTGCACCCGCCATGTAAGCGCGGATTAGAGTATCTCGTGTAGACATATAAATCTTTGCTTCGCCTGCGTCTACCATTTTGGTTGCAAACTCAGCGGGGAGAAGATAAGCCATGGTTTCACCTCACGTTGTCGTTATTAATAAGTTGCTAGTTTTATATCGGGAGTTAGCTATTTACATGTGTTCTGCTAGATCAAAAAAAGGCGTCCGCAGCGCTCTCGTTAGAAAGAACTGGGGACGCCTTTGTCCGAAACTTATGTATTGTTAATAGCTAACAGATTTACCTCTGATAACGTGTGCGTCTTCGCACACTGTCCGCAAGTACCGTGTATTTAACCCGTGCCCCGAACTTTAACTATCAGCCGATATAAAGCCAGAACAATGCCAATGGCTAAAAAACGTAAATAAATATATTAAATATTTTGATAAAACAGTGCCTTAGGAAGTTTCTTTGAGTGGGCTGAAAAGTTAAATTCGAGTGCTACCTCATTTGTTTGCACTATAACGGGGGGAGAATGAATGTTTAAGGTGCAACTAAAAATGCCCGTTCAGTCGCAGTGTATTTCGTTTTTAAATGCTTTTCATTTTAGCGCTTGTTTAAGCGTTTTGAGCTGGCACTTCATCACCCCCGTGTTACCGAGAGTCTGCTGCTGACCGTAAGTTTCATGTTCAAATTGCTTACATAATTGTTCAAATGCCTTGGCGGCATGAGGGGGTAACAAGGAGCTAACTTCTTGAAAATAAGTGGATAATGCTTTATTTTCTCTTTTTATTCCTGTTTGGGTTTCAACGTGCGTAACCGCCTTCAGCAAAATGCGATGAGAAGGGGAAAAGCGCGCTTTTTCTTTTTTAGGTAAGAAATACATTGCTAATATGAGCCCAATAAGCCCGATAGCAGACAAGAATACAATGCGCATCTTCTGTGGCGTTAACGTACCTAGCAGCTCTTCAAGCATGTTGGTTTGCGCCGCATTGTCAAAACCCAATACCCATTTGCTCCAAGAATAGTCAAGTTGTTGTAACCAACCTTGCAAGGTAGCAAATAAAGCAGAATTACCAATTTCGCGTAAAATGGTGGTTTGACGAGATTCCCCTAGCTCTTCTAATGCTCGTTCAAGTCCAAAGGTTAATCGGGACGGGGCCACCATACTTGTAGGGTCGAAACGTACCCACACGCCGTCAAGAAACGCCTCTACCCATGCGTGGGCATCGTACTGTCTTACTTGAAGCACGTTACCACTTAGCTCACTTCCGCCTTGATATCCGGTTACCATTCTTGCCGGCACGCCTGCAGCGCGAAGCACGTATACCATAGCACCGGCATAATGCGCGCAAAACCCTGCTCGTTGCTCGAACAAGAAGCTATCAATAGGGTCTACAGGCATAGCGTTAGGAGACAAGGTATAACGAAACCCACCTTGACGGAATTCACGCATAACTGCTTGTACTCGCTCATCTGGGTTAGCATATTGCTTCGCTAGTGACTGTCCCCACGCCCTCGCTTCAGCGTTACCGTTTGTTGAAACTTGTAGATTGAGTTGCGTTTCAAAGTTCCCTATTCCATTAGTGATTTGTGCGTTTGGAACATAGCTCAAATAAAACGCTTTTTTGCTTGAGATAGGGGTATTTGCACGTAAGGTATAATCAAACAGGCTTCTCACAAAAATGCTGTTTTCGCGGTTGTTTGGGAAAGAGGGGGCTAAAGCAAATAGCCATGTTTGCTGAGTGGGCTCAACAATCAATTCGTAATTCGTTACTGCGCGCGTGCCTTTTTCCGCTAATTCCGACAAAGGCGCTGCCTTACCCATGAAGGCCAACTGTTGTTCAGCCTGCGTGCGCTTCTCGCTTATAGACCAGGTTTTTCCGTCGAAATGTTCAAGGGTCATGGCCCGCCAGTATCTATTCTGTGCTTCAGGGACTTCATCGGTGCTTTTAAATGTAGCGCTAAAGGCCAAATCAGAAGAACTGGCAAGCGACGCAATGTCACCTGGTGTTACTGTATCGGAAAGCCCCGTTTCTGTTGATTTCGATGTAGGCATTTGCCATAGAGGTGGGAGTTGGGGTAACAATAAAAATAACAGTAGAGCAATAGGAATAGCTTGACCAATAAGTACGGCAACGAACTTGACGCTGTTTGCAATGGGTATTTTCGCTCCATGGTAAAGCGCCGTGGCGATTAAAAGTAACGCTAATATTCCGGTATAGCCAATCCATGCAAATACGCTAAGAGAGGAAATAAAGCCACAGCCAATCAAAAACAAACACGTGCATATAAGCAGATGAAAATCTCGTTTCTTTTCCACTAGCATAATTTTAAGTGCGCAGGCTACCGTCAACAAATTGATCATGCTATCCAGAAGGCCGATGGATAAGCCGAACCAAGACAAGGCAAACACCGCAAGTACGGCAAGCAAGTTAACCGTGCGTAATGTGGGTAAGTTATGCAGAGTGCTAAGGCCTGCAATTCTGACAATAACGGCACATCCACCTAACATCAGTACCCATATCATTAATGGCGCGGTCAACGTAAAGAGAATAAGCGAAAATGCAGCGCATAGTATCAGCACTGCCACAGAGTTTGGTTGGCCTAAAACGCTTCTGAAAATAGTAAATTGTGAAGCGCGACTAAGTAAGACACTGTTCATGTTAATAGGCCCCAGTCTTCTTCTGTACTGACGATATTGATACTGGCTTGCTAGAGGGGGCAGATGTGAGCGTGGGGGAGTCGTTAAAACAAGCCAGAGCACTAAGACATTCACCCATATGCTTGGCGCCCTGAGCAGGCGCAATATTCAACCCCTTGTATTGTATTCCAAACACCCGGTTTGTACTTGTCCAAGATATTGTGGCCTGGGTTAGCGCTGAAACCGCGGTTTCCGCGTCCTCGCTTGAAGGTACTGAAAGCACGAAGCTGTCGCTCTGCAACGAGGTGAAAGATTTCGAGACCCAGTTTCCATTTTTAGCCACATGCTTCCAGGAAACGCGATTAAGTGGCTGTCCAATTTCGTAATCGTTTAACGCGTAAAAATCTTCATTACTGGTTGGGTCTATTATTTCACTTACACTGTCAGGTTCGTCTGCGTTGGGAAGTTTATCGATAGTAATCGGTCCTTCCTGAGGCTTGGCATAGACAACCACTTGCTGGTCGAAGTCTAGGTGTGTCCAGCATTTGTAAAGCCCTAGCGGAAAATCACAGGCAATGGTCATTCTGCCTAAGATAAATTGACCTCTTCGAGATATTTGAAGGGGGACGTTGAGTGTTTGGATTTGTTCTCTTTTTGAATTGCCGATTAATGAAAAGTTATAGCTTTGCTGTGGTGCACTAGCGTGACGCCCATTGCTTAAATACTCAAGTTGAGTATCTGTGTGGCGTACAACAGTTAGCCATTTTATGAATAGGGTCCCGTTGCAGCATTTACTCTGTGCGTTCACATGGGGAATAACCTGAAGTTGAATTTCACCATTTTGGTTACAGTGAAACGAAGTAGGGGGGAGGGCTTTAAGCGCTAAGCGCGCAAAGTTTTGATGCGTATAAAAAAGTGTTAGCAGCATAATGCTTAAACACAAATAGCTTAGCAGTAACATCAAGTTGTTTTGATAGTTAGTACCAAGTAAGAATAAGCACAGCGACAAAATGATGAAAGACCAGCCAAACCCACTTGGTAATATAAAAATACTGTTTAAATTAAGATGGTGCTCTTGCGACGCCGGTACACGTTTATCTAACCATGTGGATAGTCTACGCTGAAAGTATTTCGTAAATAACGTTGGCACTTTACGCACGTTTAGCACTCCAGGAGCCCGTTAATATTAAGCCGCCAGAGGGTCAATGCTATCGAGTAATTTTTGACTTAGTTTTTCCCCATCAAAAGCGTGATTAGACTGTCCATGAGCCATTTGATGGGTAGACAATGTTAGCCTGTGAGCGGTAATCGCTATGAAGACGGCCTGCACGTCTTCAGGCGTAACATAATCTTTGCCAGAAACGTATGCCCATGCTTTTGCGCCCTGAAGTAATGCGCGACTGGCGCGTGGGGAAAGCGGGTTAGGAAACTCATTGCTCTGTCTGCTTTCACTCACTAATCGCAATATATAATGAAGAATGGCGTCGCTAGTGTGGATGGCAGCCACCTCATTTTGCATTTTGTTTAGACTAGCAGCATCTAAAATCTGGGTAAGAGGCGCTGACGCATCCTGTTGCATGAGCATCGCCTTTTCTGCTTCCCACGCCGGATACCCTAATGAAATACGCATGAAGAAACGATCTAACTGCGATTCTGGTAACGGGTAAGTGCCCGATTGATAGCTAGGGTTTTGCGTTGCAATGACGAAAAACGGCGTGGGCAGCGCATGAGTAACACCGTCAATACTTACCTGACGTTCCTCCATAGCCTCTAACAGAGCGCTCTGTGTTTTAGGGCTTGCTCGATTTAACTCGTCAGCTAATACGACTTGGCTAAAAATCGGGCCGTGCCTAAACGTAAAACGCTTTTCTTCGTCGCGCTCGTGAGTATGGAAAATGTTAATGCCTAACATGTCGGAAGGAAGCAGGTCTGACGTAAATTGAATACGCGCATATTGAAGACCAAAAACTTGTGAAAGCGCATGAGAAAGGGTGGTTTTACCCATTCCTGGTAAATCTTCTATCAATAAGTGACCGTTTGCCAGCAAACAGGTAATGGCAAGTTTCAGCTGGTGCTCCTTACCAATGATCTTTTTGCTTAGGGCTTGCTGAACTTGATTAATATCTTGGCGCATAGGTGTGTCACTTTTCTTTAAAAATACTCTGTCACACTCGTCGTTTAAATAACGAATGCCGCTTTCATAATAGTAGCAACGATAGCGTAAAGCTTTCTATTCTTATACCTTTTAAAATTTATACCTTGGTATGGAAAAGGTTAGTTCACTACTTAATATTCACTAATCCTTAAAACATCTGTTATTAAGTGCTGCGTAGTTTAACTGTGTTGTCTATAATGGTGCCTCTTAAAAAGGAAGTAGTTATGAAAAGCATTGAAATAGATGACGATTTATATGCCTTCATCGCCAGCCAGACTAAGCATATTGGTGAGAGTGCATCACAAATTTTAAGACGTTTACTTTTACCTGAAGACGGTGCTGTGTCACAAGGTACTGGGCCTATTGCTAGCTCATCAACGCCTGCAAAAACAAGCGAATCAAAAAGTACAGACGTTGTAGAAACCGCAGATAACGCAAGTGAGTCAACACCCGAAGTTGTAACTCAAGAGGCGACCAAAGTACAAACCAAAGCGCCTACTAAAGCGACAGCCAGTTCAGCGGTTAAAGCAGCGCCAAAGGCTGCAGCGAAGAAAGCTCCAGCTAAAGCAACGGCAGCAAAAGCGCCTGCGAGCTCAAGGGCAGCGAAAAAGGTTTCGGAAGTTTCGTCAGTAACGCCAGCAACAGAAGCTCACTCGAAAAGAGACATTCTTGAAGCGGTATCAAAAGATGCATTAAGCACCTTTACTAAACGTGTTGATCAATTCTTGTTTGTTTTAAGTGCAGCGCACAAGCTTAATGCAGAAAACTTCGCCAGTGTTGAAAGCATAAAAGGTAAGAACCGTACGTACTTTGCGACAAGCAAAGCAGCATTACTTGAGAACGGCAGCAGTACTAACCCGAAAGCAATCCCTGATAGCCCGTTCTGGGTGGTAACAAACAACAACACTGCCAAGAAAACGAACATGCTGGAACAAGTTTTGCGTAACCTAGGTTATCAGCCTGACGTAATTGAAACCGTTGTCGCGCGTTTCTCTTCAGAAGGTAAATAGCAAGCCAAGTAACAGAATAACGAAATTTCTAAATAAGGATTTTTTTCATGGCACTACATCCGCAGGCTGGAGAGCATGCAGCAAAAGAGCAACTCATTAACGTCCCCCAGTTAGTGAGCCAGTATTACAGCTACAAACCGGATATGAATGACCCGGGCCAAGCGGTTTCTTTCGGTACGTCTGGTCACCGAGGTACTGCGTCGAACGCCACCTTTACTGACACTCACATCAGTGCAATTTGCCAAGCTTTGGTAGAATACCGCAAGCAGGAAGGTATCGACGGCCCGTTATATGTTGGTAAAGATACCCACGCGTTATCTGAACCGGCCATGATGACTGCCATAGAAGTTTTATGTGCCAACGGCGTCGATGTTGTGGTGCAACGTTCAGATAATGAAAGCATGGGCTATACGCCAACGCCTGTTATTTCCCGCACTATTATTCGTTACAATCGCGCTGGCAACACCGACAAGGCAGATGGTATCGTCATTACGCCTTCTCATAACCCTCCTTCAGACGGTGGATTTAAGTACAATCCGCCGCACGGTGGCCCTGCCGACAGTGACGTAACCAAACAAATTCAAGAACGTGCAAATGAATTAATTGCTGACGGCAACAAAGATGTTCAGCGTATTGATATTCGCCAGGCCACCGAGCGCAAATTGGTTCGTGAAGAAGACTTCATGGAACCTTACATTGAAGACCTTGCAAACGTTATCGACATGGAAGCGATTGCAAAAGCTAACTTGAAGTTAGGTACTGACCCTTTAGGTGGTGCCGGCGTTGGATATTGGTCGCGCATTTCTGAAAAATACGGTTTAGACATCACAGTAGTTAATGACGCAGTTGACCCACAGTTTGGCTTTATGCGCCGCGACAAAGACGGGAAGCTTCGCATGGATTGTTCGTCTGCCTATGCAATGGCAGGGCTTATCGAGCTTAAAGATAACTTTGACTTAGCGTGGGGCAATGATCCTGACTTCGATCGTCACGGTATTGTGTGCAAAAGTGCAGGCCTAATGAACCCAAACCATTATTTGGCCGTGGCGATAAACTATCTATATACCCACCGTCCAGAATGGCCTAGCGATTTAAATATCGGTAAAACACTCGTATCTAGTAGCATGATTGACCGCGTAGCGAATAGCCTCGGTAAGCCGCTTGCTGAAATGCCGGTAGGCTTTAAATGGTTTGTTGACGGTTTATCAAACAGCACAATTGGCTTTGCGGGAGAAGAAAGCGCGGGTGGTATCTTTCTAGAGTGCAACGGCAGCACCTGGGCGACAGATAAAGATGGCTTTATTCTTTGTTTGCTGGCAGCTGAAATCCTAGCCATCACAGGCAAAGATCCTGGCGAGCACTACAAAGCGCTAACGGAAAAATTTGCAGCGCCGGTTTACAGCCGTGTTGACGTGGCAGCAACACTTGAACAAAAGCAAAAGCTTTCGGCGATGGATGCATCTGTCGTCACTAGCGATACGTTGGCGGGCGAGCCTATCACTGCCGTTCAAACCCATGCGCCAGGTAATAACGCGGCAATTGGTGGCGTTAAAGTATCGACAGAAAATGGCTGGTTCGCAGCGCGTCCTTCTGGCACAGAACAAATTTATAAAATCTATGCGGAAAGCTTTAACGGTGAAAGCCACTTACAGGATTTAATTGCTGAAGCCGAAGACTTAGTCGGAAAAATAATTAAATAAGTGCAAAAATAAATCACTTTCAACTCTTCTTTGTAAAGATATTGTTAAAAATTGCATGAATGCATACGAATTCATGCAATTTTTTGTTATTTTAACAAAATTATTACAACATGATCGTTTAAGCGCTGCTATATTGCTGTCATATTCTGAAGTTATTCTGTAATTAAATTACGTTTTCGGTGTGTAAACACCGCTTCTACTTAAGAGTGAGACGCAAAATGAACGCAAAAGCGACCAAGACGCAACCCTCTCCAGTGATCGATAAGGCTGCATTCAAAGCAGCGGTTATTAAACACTTACACTGCACGCTAGGCACCGACGAAAATAAAGCAAACAATCATGCTTGGTGGAAAGCAACGTGTGCTGCAATTCAAGAACAAGTACTTGAAGGGTTGCGCAAAACCCAGAAAAGTCATTACCTGAACGACACCCGCGCCGTTCATTACTTCTCTGCTGAATTCCTAATGGGCCGTTTACTTTCAAACAACCTGCAAAACTTTGGCTTATTCGATGTAGCGAGTGGCGCGTTGAAAGAGCTAGGTGTTGAAATTTCAGACATTCTTGAAGAAGAGCCAGATATGGCGCTGGGTAATGGTGGCCTTGGCCGACTAGCGGCTTGCTTCATCGACTCACTAGCGACAATGGAATTACCTGCAATAGGTTATGGTATTCATTACGAGCACGGTTTGTTCCGCCAAGAAATTAAAAGCGGTGCGCAAATCGAGCGTCCAGACAGCTGGCGTCACTACGGTAATCCTTGGGAAATTTGCCGTCCAGAATCTATTCAAGAAGTATCACTTTACGGCTATGTAGAGACTAAATACGGCGACAACGGACGTGTGCTGAAAGAATGGCACCCTGGCTCAATTGTAAAAGGTGTGCCGTGGGATATTCCTATTGTAGGCTACGAAGGTAAAACCGTAAACGTATTGCGGTTGTGGCAGTCAGAAGCGTCTGGCTACTTCAATTGGGACGTATTCAATGCTGGTGGTTATGTTGATGCACAGCGTGAAAATGTATCAGCTGAAACTATTTCAAAAGTACTTTATCCAAACGATGAGACCGAAGCGGGTAAAGAGCTTCGCCTTATTCAGCAGTACTTCTTCTGCTCGTGTTCGCTTAAAGACATTATCCGTCGTTACAAGCGTGCTCATGGTGACGATTGGAGCCGTTTCGCCGATCAGGTTGTTATTCAGCTAAACGACACGCACCCTGCTATTTCTATACCAGAGCTAATGCGCATTCTTGTTGACCGCGCAGAGCTTGGCTGGGATGAAGCGTGGGGGATTTGTACAAAAGTATTTGCATATACCAACCACACCTTGCTACCAGAGGCACTTGAAAAGTGGCCTGCGCGCATGATTGAGAAGATCCTTCCTCGTCATCTAGAAATCATTTATGAAATTAACCACCGCTTTATGGCAGAGGTTGATAAGAAGTGGCCAGGTGACAATGCCATGAAAGCGAAGCTTTCAATCATTGAAGAAGGTAACGAGAAGATGGTTCGTATGGGCCACTTGTCGGTAATCGGTTCATTTGCTGTTAACGGTGTGGCAGAAATGCATTCTCGTCTTGTTAAGTCGTCGCTGTTCCCAGAGTTCGATGAGCTATATCCAGGTAAGCTGACTAACGTGACCAACGGTATTACCCCACGTCGCTGGTTGAAGGCGTGTAACCCTGGGTTATCGAAGCTTATTGATAAGAAAATTGGAGAAGACTGGCCGCTCGACTTAGACAAACTGCAAGGATTAGCTAAATTTGCAAGCAATAAAACGTTCCAGAAGCAATTCATGAAAGTGAAGCTTGAGAACAAAGAGTTGCTAGCAGAGGAAATTCGCAAGTCGCTTGATATAGAAGTAGACGTTAACGCCATTTTCGACGTGCAGATTAAGCGTTTGCACGAGTATAAGCGTCAACACTTAGCGCTTCTGAATATTATGGCGTTATACCGTCGTATTCTAGAAAACCCTGATTACGATATGCACCCGCGTGTATTTGTGTTTGGTGCTAAAGCCGCGCCGGGCTACAAGCTTGCGAAAGATATTATCTACGCGATTAACAAGGTAGCGGATAAGATCAACAATGACCCGCGTGTAAATAACAAGATTAAAGTGGCATTTTTACCAAACTACCGCGTGTCGCTAGCTGAAAAGATGATCCCTGCGGCAGACGTATCTGAGCAAATCAGTACGGCAGGTAAAGAGGCATCAGGAACCGGTAATATGAAGCTTGCACTGAACGGTGCGGTAACTATTGGTACACTTGATGGTGCAAACGTTGAAATTGCTGAAGAAGTAGGCGATGACAACATCTTTATCTTCGGACTTACAGTAGAAGAAGTGAACGAGCTTAAAGCGAATGGCTATAACCCACATGACTACTACTATAAAGATCCAGAAATTAAAGCTGTGCTGGATTGGTTAGAAACGGATTACTTTACGCCAGGTAAACCAGGTGCATTGGTGTCAATTAAGCAAAGTTTACTTGACAACGGTGACCCGTACATGGTGCTTGCAGATTTCCGTGCTTATTCTGATGCACAAATTGCAGTTGATACTGCATACCGCGACAAAGAGCGTTGGGCGGAAATGGCCATCATCAATACAGCGAAGATGGGTAAATTTACCTCAGATCGTTCAATTCGTGACTACGTAGAACGCGTTTGGAAACTTTCACCGTGTAAGATTGAAAGCTAATCGCAGAACCGTAACGAATAAACCCGGCAGTGTTAAGCTTGCCGGGTTTTTTATTTGCTTTAAAAAGAGCCTATAGTTTTACTTAAATTCAGCATTGAAATGCTTTACTTGGTTAAAATAGCTTAAACATTTGTTACAACGGTCAGAAAATGTGACTTGCAACTATAGGCATATTTAAACTAATGTTGTACAAAAGTATAAGACGGTATGCAAAATAATACGTTACTGTCGTTGCGCCTTACGTAGCGTCATGGTTTTATATAAGTAGTTGTTTTTAGTACCTAGAAGCGTAATGCTGAAGGAAAACATCATGAGCCAACACACATCACTGGCAACTATTCCCAATCGCTATGCGTTTATTGATAGTATTTCAAAGCAAGCGTCTCGAACCACGTCTATTTCCTTGATGTTGGTTGATGTGGTGCGTTTTTCTGATGTAACAACCAGCCTAGGCATTCACGTTGGCGACCGATTTCTACTAGAAATTGCTAACCGAATTCAACGTCTTTTTGGTCATTATGTACTAATTGGCCGGATTAGCGGTGATGTCTTCGGTATCGTATTCCCCGATGAAAGTAATGAAGCCGTTATGCGACAAATGTTCGAACGCTTGGTCGAGCATTTCAAAACACCTATGCATTATGATGGTACGGCCTTCATAGCCGACTTTAATGTGGGCGTGGTATGTAGCGGAAAAGGTGGGTTTGATATCACTGATTTTGTGTCTCGTGCAGAATCAGCGTTGAAACAGGCGAAAGAAAACAAGTATGAAAACTACTTTGCACTAACTAAGTCAGATAAAGCGGATACAGGCCGAAGCCTAGCTTTAAAAGCTGACTTAAAGCGTGCATTGGCCCACAACGAACTTGAACTGTATTACCAGCCGAAGGTGGACCTTAACACGCTTGAAATTGTAGGTGCTGAGTGTTTGCTACGCTGGAACCATCCTCTTGATGGTGTTCTGTTTCCAGGCCCTCTTATTGAGGCCGCAGAATCCTATAACATGATGAATGAACTAGGCTACTGGACGTTGGAACAAGCGTTTAGAGCGCTCGCTGAACTCGATGGGCTAAGAATGTCCATTCTATTGTCGGTAAACATTTCTCCTACTCAGTTATATGATAATCAGCTAATCCCTACGCTTACTATGTTGAGCAACACCTATGCACTACCGCTTTCGCTTATTGAGCTTGAGCTCACTGAAGATGTTGCGCTGTCCAATTCATTGATGGTGAAAAAGCAGCTAGATGAGCTACGTAGTTTAGGCGTTTCAATATCTGTTGACGACTTCGGTAAGGGGTATTCAAACCTTGCCTATATTCGCGACCTAGACCTTGACGCGCTTAAAATAGACAAATCGTTTGTGATGGAACTAGAGGCGCATCCGGTTAACAGGGCTATTATCGAAGCGGCTAAAGTGATAGGGCATGCAAAAGGCTGTTGTGTGGTTGCAGAAGGTATTGAAACCGTTGAACAGCTTCATATATTGCGAGAGGTAGGGGTTACTCAAGGGCAGGGCTATCTGTTTTCTCGCGCAATTCCTTTTACTGAATTTGTTGAGTTAACTCAGCAAGAAATTATTGTTGGTAATTCGCCAAGGCGCTCTTTAGCATAGGAGCTTCAAATCCACGCTAGCGCTGTTAGATAAATCTAGTTCGTGTTTGTGCTAGTGAGTTTTTTAAGCTATCTGATAGCCTGTTAACCTCAAAAATTTCTTTGTCTTCAATCTCTAATAACCATAGATGCTGTATTAATTTTTAACACGTTGCGTTATTTATTACTTACAGGTGAGCATAATTAAACACGCAGATTACGTGATTTTGACCGCCTCTGTCGGTACACTTGAAGTATTCGAGATTAGATAAAGTCAATAAAGCTCACACTTATGCAAGAACTTATCGAAAACGGCCAATTTTTAACACTTTCTCGCCGTAACCCCGCATTATTTGAACGCTCTCATCAATTTAAATTAGCTAATGGTACGCTCGTCGATATTACCGCACCTGGCATTATCAATTTTTCAGTACAGCCAACCTCTAAGCCTAATAAACGCATTGTTTTATCGTGTGGTGTGCACGGTAATGAAACCGCACCTATCGAAATCTGTGATGATTTGGTTAAGGGGATCCTTACAGGGAACACAACACTGGCACATGATGTTTTGTTCTTATTTGGCAACCTGCCCGCGATGGATATTGCAGAGCGTTTCGTTGAAGAGAACATGAACCGCTTGTTTAGCGGTGCACACTCGAAGGGCGAAGGTTTAGTGAACGCAGAGCGCGTCCGAGCTAAACAGCTAGAAGATGCTGTGGCCTCGTTCTTCGAAGCGGGTGAGGGCACCCGATATCACTACGATTTACACACAGCAATTCGCGCCTCTAAAAATGAAAAGTTTGCGGTATATCCTTATCTTCATGACAGAATACACAGCAAAGGGCAACTGGCATTTCTCGCGGCTTGTGGCGTGAAAACCATTCTGCTGTCGGAAAGCTCTACAACCACCTTTAGCTATTTCTCTTCATATCAATACAACGCCCACGCGTTTACGGTGGAACTTGGCAAGGTGCGTCCATTTGGGCAAAACGATATGCGACGCTTTGAAGATGCCAAACAAGCGATAACGCAGCTAATTACTCAAACCGAGTACGCGCCTACGGTTGATATGGATGATCTTGATATTTATCGCGTGAACCAAGTTATAAACCGAAACGAAGAACAGTTTACGCTTCATTTCGATGACGATACGCCAAACTTCACTGATTATCCTAAAGGCACGGTATTGGCTTCTGAACCTGGTAAAGAGTACATAGCAGAGCAGGACGGCGAAGCCATTGTTTTCCCGAATGCAAAAGTGGCCATTGGACAACGCGCCTTGTTAACCGTTGTGCCTACTACGTTGGAAAAGCTAGATGTTTAAACTTGATAGCCGTTTACACAATGATACATTTTTTGTCTGTGATCTTTCGCTGTGTCGTGTACTGTTAATGAACGATAGTCAGTTTCCGTGGCTTATTTTAGTGCCAATGAAAAATGATATAGCGGAAATTATCGACTTGTCAGAAGAAGAGCAGATTACTTTACTTAAAGAGTCTGCATTGGCATCAAAAGCCATGCAGGCCTTGTTTTCACCGCTTAAACTTAACGTGGCAGCATTAGGCAATGTGGTAAGACAGCTTCACGTTCATCACGTTGCGCGTTTTGAAAACGATTGTGCATGGCCAAAACCTGTGTGGGGCAACCAGCCAACAGTGGCATATAACACTAACGATGCAAAGGCGCTTGTTAAGTCCGTTAAGCAGTGGTTTGAAGACAACAGCTAGAGGGCGCAGGCCCTTAATAGCAATAAATAAACAATTCACATTAAAAGGAGTTACGTATGATTGTTTCAACTACCCCAACGCTTGAAGGGCATAAAATTGAAGCTTATTACGGTATTGTTGTGGGCGAGGCCGTGATGGGCGCAAACGTATTCAAAGATCTTTTCGCCTCTATTCGCGACATCGTGGGTGGTCGTTCTGGGTCGTATGAAGAAGAGTTAACCACCGCACGTAAGTTAGCGTTTACTGAGCTTGAGCATGAAGCCAGAAGCATGGGCGCAAATGCTGTGGTTGGCATCGACTTAGACTATCAAGTGATTGGCGATAAAGGCAGTATGCTTATGGTGAGCATTAGCGGTACCGCGGTGAAAACAACCCCTTTATAAGATTATGAAGGGCGTATGCTTTGGTGAATTAACGTTTATCAATTAAGTGCCGATTAAAATAGCGATAAGCAAAAAGCGACACAATCCAATCAAAAAAGGGCAGCCTAAGCGTTTCAAAAAGCTTTGCTGCCCTTTTCTATCTGTAAGACTAGGCTTTATTTGGCCGTATTTTCTATTGCTTGCTCTTTAACAGCATCAGCATCAATGGCAATCGTATCTACGATCACTGCGCATGCTGCATCACCCGTAATATTTAGCGCAGTGCGGATCATGTCGAAAATTCTGTCCAAGGCAAATAGCAGGGGTAAACCTTCAATGGGAATACCGGCAGCAAGCAACACCGCAACGACCAAGAATGATGGCCCAGGAACGCCTGCTTGGCCTACGGCGCCAAGGGTAGAGGTTAGGATGATGGCAACATATGCACCCATCGATAAATCTATATTGAAAAGCTGGGCAAAAAACACCGCTACCAAGCCATAATAAATGGCATTTCCGCTCATGTTGATGGTAGCGCCCAACGGCAGTACAAAAGATGCCGTTGCGTTTCTTACACCTAGTTCATTCTCTACTGTATTCATAGTAACCGGCAGTGTAGCCATGGATGATGCGGTCGAGAGGGCTACCGCCTGAGGCTTTTTCATAGCGGCGAGAAATGATTTAGCCGACGTTTTTGTAAATAGTTGTACCAAAAGCGGGTAAACCACAAAACCAAATACTAAAATTGCCGCAGTAAACACCAAGAAGAGTTTGAATACCACCATGAGCGCGGCAAAACCAAATGTTCCTACTGCCTCTGCCATTAAACCAAATACGCCGATAGGCGCGATTTTCATCACACAGTTGATCATCCACACCATGGCATCAACGATAGTGTTTACGCTATTTAAAATAGGCTCGCGGTTCTTTTTAGGTTGTTTGGAAAGGGCTAGGCCGAAGAACAAGCAAAACACCAGAATTTGAAGAATGTTCGCGTTGGTTAACGACGCAAATACGTTTGTGGGGATCATACCCGTAACGGTAGCCCAAAATGAAGGTAGCTCACCTTGAGAGGCGTATTCACCAGAGAACATACCTTCTACTGCTGAAACGTCGATACCCAGTCCTGGCTTAAACACTTCACCCATAATGAGGGCCAGTGTTACGGCAAGTGCCGACGTTAACGCAAAATAAGCAAGGGTAGATAGCCCTACTTTTCCTGCATTGGTGCTGTTGCCAAGCCCCGCAGCGCCAGAGATAAGGGCCACTGCCACCAGTGGAATGACCAGCATTTTAATTAAATTGATAAAAATGGCACCCAGTGGTGCGAACATTTCAGCGCTTTCACCCATAAAGGCGCCAACCGCGGTGCCCATAATCATGGCAATGACAACTTGTACGCCGATATTGCCCAGTAAGGATTGTTTTTTAGACACGTCTAGAACCTCTTAGAGTGCGTTTAAATGTGAGAAGTGATTTGTGAATGAATAATTGAGAGCCCTAATACTGAAGTGCCCGCGTCGGCATAAACAATGGGTAAAAGCTTTTGATTATAAAAGCCTCTAATTATAAAAGCTCTACTCAGGGCTTCGATTAAAATGCCGCGATTGACGCTATCAGGATAGGGTTATTTCATAGGGGTGTTGCTGTCTTTATCTTGGTCTTTAACGGATGTATTCGCGCTTTCACTGTCCTTGTTTGCATCGTCGTCACTATCATCATAAGGTTTAGAAGGTGTCGGAAATTTAAATCTAGCACTGTATTTAAGCAGCGTGATATTCCCAATCACAACGCCCAATACTAAAACAATAATGATGATGACCCAGGTAGTACTCATAAAAATTCCGTAGGCTACAGCCCTTTGTTCAATACGTAGCGATTATACAAGCTAGGTAGCTGTGGCAAAATACATGTTTTACCTTCTATATCGCTTTGTTCGATGGCTTTCGTAAAGCCATCTAAGTGCCTGGCATTTTCGAAAGCACACGCTGTGTTTTGAAAGCTTAAATGCCATGGCTCTACTGCGACGCCACCCGTATTAACCGAAAAGGGACGATAAAAGCCAAACTGTTCCATATTGTCAGCTAGCCAACATGAAAGGGCATGGCACGGTCCGCCAGAAAGATATTCGCTTTCGACAAGATTGAACTTGCCCCCCCAGTTATGCAAGGCAGCTCTGTCGTACACGTCGATGTCAGTGCCCCAATGGTGGCGACTGCCGCCGGGAAGTGCTGACCATGTCAAAATAGCATGAAGCTTTTCATTATCGCTTAGTGTCTTGAAAGGCAGTTCAACGCCGTTGGTATCAAGAAGCTGTGCTTGACCTGCCCATTTGCGGTTAAAAATAGCAGTTTGTCTGTCGAAATCACGAAAGCTACTGACCAACTGTAAGTCTATACCGTCTTTTTGCGCAGCATCTTGCATGGCAAGAAACGGCGATATCACGTCGCGATGCAGTCTATGGCCGTTGCCAGCATCAACGATATAGTCGTTGTGCTGGCCTAACCACGCTTTTTCTGGCACTTGATCCATAACCATTAATAGCGGCTACTTAGCCAGCAAGCGTTCTAAAATACCGAAGTACATATCTGCAAGCTGTTCAAGGTCAGACATTTTCACGCACTCGTCAATTTTGTGAATAGTGGCGTTAACCGGGCCTAGCTCTATCACTTGTGCACCTGTTGGCGCGATAAAGCGACCATCAGATGTACCGCCAGCAGTAGACAGCACGGTAGGTGTTCCTTTAACCGCCGCTATTGCACCTTGAGTGGCTTCTAACAGGGCACCCGTATCGGTCAAAAAGGGTTGACCGTTAAACGTCCATTTAATCTCGTACTCCAGTTCGTGGGCTTCCAAAATTGCCGTGACTCTCTCAATGAGAACTTGGTCGGTTACTTCCGTTGAAAAACGGAAGTTGAAGCAAACGTGCATCTCGCCCGGGATCACATTGCCCGCCCCCGTACCCGCGTGAATGTTTGATATCTGGAAGCTGGTGGGAGGGAAAAAGTCGTTGCCGTTATCCCAATGAGATTTAGCTAGTTCGTCAAGGGCGGCCATTGCACTGTGAACAGGGTTTTTAGCTAAATGAGGGTAGGCGACATGGCCTTGGATACCTTTTACTACTAAATCACCCGTTAATGAACCTCTACGGCCATTCTTAACAATATCGCCTACTTCGTCGGTTGAAGAGGGTTCGCCAACAATACACCAATCAATTTTTTCGTTGCGGGCTTCAAGGGTATCAATAACGCGGGTGGTACCGTTTATAAAAGGGCCTTCTTCGTCGCTAGTAATAAGGTACGCAATACTTCCCTTGTGATCAGGGTATTTGTTCACAAACTCGCGGGTGGCTACTAGCATAGCGGCAAGACTGCCTTTCATGTCAGCTGCGCCGCGCCCATGCAGATAGCCGTCAACTTCTGTCGCGGTAAATGGCGGTGTTTTCCATGCTGACTCAGGGCCACTAGGCACTACATCAGTGTGGCCTGCGAAACAAAATACCGGGCCTTCTTTACCTCTGCGAGACCAAAGGTTCGTCGTGTCTTCAAATACCATGGTTTCATTATTAAACCCTAAAGCACCTAAAAACTCGCCCATGGCTTCTTGGCAACCTGCGTCTTCTGGCGTTACAGAACGGCGGTTTATTAATTGTTTAGCAATTTCAATAACAGAGTCGTTTAACAAAATATTTCCTCATACTGCGCGGGTTTGAAGCCAATATAAAACGCGTCGTTGTGAAGAAGGATAGGGCGTTTAACCATGGCAGGGTGAAGCTCAAGTAAGGCAAGGGCTTTGTCTTTATCTAGATTTGCTTTCTCTTGCTCTTCTAGCTGGCGAAAGGTCGTGCCGCGTTTGTTGAGCATTGCTTCCCAGCCAAGCTCAGACTCGGCTTGTACAAGAAAGTCGTTATCTATCCCGTCCTTGCGGTAATCGTGAAATGTGAAAGCGATATTGTTGTCTGCTAACCATTTTTTCGCTTTTTTAATGGTGTCACAGTTTGGGATCCCATAAAGGATTGTGCTCATGGTGATTTATTCCGTACTACTTTGTTGTTTGTAAATGAAAGACGCTGGTTAGAACAGTGCCATTATGTGGCGCAGTTTCGAAGAGCTAGAGAAAATAGAAAACCGCAATAGCCCGAAAACAGTGCGCCTGTACATTTTTGTTTTTCAATGTGCTCCATCATACAAGCTGTTGATACGTTGATAAACTCACTTGCGATGATTTTTAATAGTAAATCATTCAGGGCTGAAAGCCTGTTTTACAATTAGGTCAACAGGCCTTAGAGGTAAAGTGTCAACAACGTATCTTCGCCCGCTTCGACAAACTTTTGATGCGTAGGCAGCACGCCGATAAGCGCATTTGCATTAAGCAACGTCATTGAACAGGTATTGCTAACACCGCGCTGCTTTAGCCATGCAGCATTCACGGTAAAAAGTACTTGTTTAAGTCTTATTTCATCGCCCCGCTTCAAAGAACATGCGAATTGTGCGCCATGCAAATGACTAGTATCGCCACCATATTTAATCTTGGATTTAAGGCCCGCGCTTGACTGTATGTCGATAGCGTAATCTAGCGGGGAAACGCTCAATACTTTACCAGCGAAAGGCGATACGACAGTATTTGACGTTGAGCTTATTGCTGCACCAGGCCCCATAAGGCCACTTTTATAATAGGGATCGTCAATGTTTGAGAGTGAAACCACTTGTCCTGAAAATGGGCTTAAAGTTACAAACTGCTTGGTAAAACTGTCTGGTGCATATTGTAGTTGCTTAGCATTCACAGTATTAAACGTCCTCACTTACCGAATAGCCAGCTTTCTTAAGCGCACTAATGGCATCTTTTAGTTTATTGTCTTTTACTAAAAAGAAGTCAGTGTCGAAGGTTGATACCACAAATATAGCCACTTTTGCTGATGCTAACACTTGGCCAATTTGGGCCATGATCCCTACCATAGACAAGTGCAAAGGCCCTAACAGTTCAAGTGCACGCCAACCTTCATCACTATCCAGTGACGGTACGTCTACCGAGCAAGGCACAACAATAGATAGTTCATCTTCTGTTTTACCTAAGAAAAAAAGAGGGCTAGTAAGTACAGATGCAGGGATACTGCTATCAGGATCCAAGCTGTGAATTGTAAATAAAGATTCTCTGACTAAAAGTGTTTGTTTGGGCATGAGAAACCGAAAAAAAGATAACTTCGAAGATATTCACATTAAACCACTAACTGTGATTAAGTGCTACGTGTTATCCACTTAATCTGTGGATAAGTTTGTTGAGTAGTTTGGGGCTTTGTTGTAAGTGCATGTATTTAAAGGAATAAATAAACTGTACAAACAATGTTCAGTGGATAACATTCTCAATTTCACAAGCATTTTCCACAGGCCATGTCTACAACTAAAATAAAAAATGTTTAGTTATTTTGCAATTTCTTAGCTTGACAACCTTAGCTTTTTTCAGAAATTTGCGCACTACTAAAACGCTCGATTCAAATGATCGAGCTCTTTTTGCCATGTTGATCTTTGATGTACAGCAAAGGTCAATAGACTCTAGCCTTTTTACCTTTAAAACATCGGTACATTAAAATGATCTATTAGTTAACAAATATTCAGTAAGGGACTACTGTTAGTAGTTAATTTAGTCTTGGGTTTTGCTTATTGAAGCAATGGGGCATTGCGCTTATCAGTTATGTAGCTTACTGGGTATTTGATCTCTAACCAGAACAAGAGCGCTGACTAGAAAAATGCCTCAACCATAAATAGAGCCCTAACAAAACAACAGCCCTAAACAAAAAACAGAGGGAGAGACAATGTCAGATTCTTCATGGTGCGATATTACGGTAGAAAACGCAGACGAACTTGTCAGCTTTTATGAAGCGGTGATGGGGTGGAAGAAAGAACCCATAGATATGGGTGGCTACAATGATTATGTCATGATGAAGGCCGACGGCACGCCTGTAGGCGGCATTTGTCATAAGCAGGGTGTAAACGCGCAGTACCCAAGCGGGTGGATTAATTACTTTACCGTAGAAAATCTAGATGCCGCGTTGAAAGAAGTTACTTCCAAAGGTGGAAAACAGGCGGGTGATATACGTCATCACGGCAAAGACAGCTTTTGTGTCATTATTGACCCAAGCGGCGCTGCGTGCGCGCTCTACGAAAAAGGCCAGAGTTAAGCGAAATCTATTAGTCACAAAAAGGCAGCAAGTGATGATACTTGCTGCCTTCGTATTTATTAGTTATCTAACTACTTGTTTAGCACGCCGCGATTCACTTGATCGCGTTCAATCGACTCAAACAGTGCCTTGAAGTTACCCTCGCCAAAACCTTCGTCTTGTTTGCGTTGAATAAATTCAAAGAACACCGGACCGAATACGGTTTCAGAGAAAATTTGAAGCAATAGGCGAGGCTCACCATTTTCCGTTGTGCCGTCCAATAGAATACCGCGCTTTTGTAGCTCATCCACGTTTTCGCCGTGCCCAGGAAGACGTTCTTCAAGCATGTCGTAGTAGGTGTTTGGTGGAGGTGTCATAAACTTCATGCCTTTCGCTTTAAGCTTATCTAAACACGCCACTAGGTCGTCACAAGCGAAAGCGATATGCTGAATACCTTCACCATTGTACTTCATTAAGAACTCTTCAATTTGGCCACCACCGCCAACCGCCTCTTCATTTAGCGGTATGCGAATTTTACCGTCTGGTGCAGTCATGGCTTTCGATAATAGACCCGTGTATTCGCCTTTAATATCGAAGTAGCGGATTTCTCTGAAGTTGAATAGCTTTTCGTAGAATCCTGCCCAGAAATTCATGCGGCCGCGGTACACGTTATGGGTAAGGTGATCGAGGGTATGGAAACCACAGCCTTCAGGATGGCGATCAACGCCTTCAATCCAATTGAAGTCGATGTCGTAAATGGTATTTTCGCCTTCATAACGGTCTATAAGATAAAGCATCGCGCCGCCAATACCTTTAATGGCAGGAAGTTTCAGTTCCATTGGTCCGGTATGGGTATCCATAGGCTGAGCACCGCGGGCAAGCACTTCTTTATAGGCATGCTGTGAATCTTTAACGCGGAATGCCATCCCGCACGCTGATGGACCGTGTTCTTCGGCATAATAGGCTGCGTGGCATTTCTTTTCGTAGTTACTTAATAAATTGATGTCGCCTTGACGCCATAATTCCACGTCTTTTGATTTGTGACGAGCAACAAGGGTAAAGCCCATAGCTTCAAAAATGGGTTCCAACATGCCCTTTTTCGGCGCAGTGAACTCTAAAAATTCAAACCCGTCTAAACCAATAGGGTTTTCAAACAAATCAGCCATAGGGATACATCCTCAACGTAAATCACATTTTATAATTGTTACTTGATTGTAAGGGCGCAGTGAAAAAGCAAGCAATAGGTGTCGAGTTCAAGGATTTTGGGCATGGAAAGCAAAGCTGTAACGTTTTGTTTTCACCAGTGAATGAGATGCTGTGTTAGGGAAAGCTAACTTTCCCTAACTGTTTGAAAATAAATGCTATTAAGCAAAGGTGATGCTTGTCGGTAGTGTTCAAAAATCAGTACAATTGCTCGTTTAGGTATCAGTACGTGTAACGTTACTAATCCAAGGGCGCTTATTTTTCACCATCGTAGTACTTTTTAAGGCCTTTCCAGCACGCCAAATAATCTCGTTGACGAATATTACTGTTTAAAGCGAACTCTGTTGGCGCAATGGCATAGCGAGATTCAAACATAAACGCCAGCGTGTTTTCATAACGCTGCGGTGAAAGCTCGGCGTTCGAGGCTTTTTCAAATACTTCAGCTTCTGGGCCATGGGGAGTCATACAATTGTGAAGGCTCATGCCGCCGGGCACAAAACCGTGTTCTTTGGCGTCGTACATCCCCTCAATTAGCCCCATAAACTCGCTCATAATATTTCTGTGGTAATACGGCGGGCGAAAAGTATTTTCAGCAACCATCCACCTTGGAGGAAAAATAACGAAGTCAACGTTCGCCGTTCCTTCCAGCTCAGATGGTGAGGTAAGCACGGTAAATATCGACGGATCCGGGTGGTCAAAACTTACGGTGTTCATAACGTTGAAACGGGACAAATCATATTTATAAGGGGCAGAGTTACCTACCCAAGCCACCACATCAAACGGAGAGTGAGCGAGTTTTGCTTCGAACAAATTTCCACAGAACTTGTTTACCAAAGTGTGAGGCGTCTCATCATCTTCAAACCAGGCTGTGGGATAGCAAAAATCACGCTGGTTCGCATAGCCATTCGCGCCGACCGGGCCGCGCTCTGGCAGCACAAAAGGATGACCGTAGTTTTCGCATATATATCCGCGAATTGGCCCATTAATAGGGTTAACAGCAAAACGAACGCCACGAGGGATAACGGCTATTTCACCTACAGACAGGTTGAGCCTACCAAACTCGGTGGTGATCAGCATGTCGCCTAGCTGGGGGACAATAAGCATTTCTCCGTCTGATGAATAGAAAACACGATTTTGCATATTAGCACTGGCACTGTAGCAGTGAATGCCCATACCTACTTGGGCTTTAGCGTCACCATTAGTGGCAATGGTTACAAGCGAGTCTACAAAATCAACGTCTTTTTCTGGTAAGGGTACAGGATCCCACCTAAGTACATTCGGGGGGCAATGGACATCAGACTCAGGTGCTGTTCTTACCAGGCCATTATCAATTTTTTCGAAGTCGCCCATAGCAATAGAAGGACGTAAACGATAGGTCCAGCTGCGGCGGTTTTCTGCTCGTGGGGCAGTAAATGCGGTACTGCTAAACTGTTCAGCGTAAAGCTTATAATTCACTTTTTGTGGGCTGAACTGGCCTTTAGGAAGGGCACCAGGCAACGCCTCTGTCTCGTGCTCGTTATTAAAACCCGTTAAATACGACAAATTATCCATAAACCCTCCCAAAGGCGGCCATCGATGTGGCTGTACAGATGAATGCTAAATAAAGTAGTTACAAATGAAACTATGTGGATTAGGCTAGAGGTAAATGAAATGTAAATCAATCACAGGCGTGGGTTAGGGATAAGCGAATTCAAACTCATTTGGTACGCTAGCTTTACACTTTTTATGTGAGGGCCATTACAAGGTTACACGTATTGCGTGTTTTTAATGCACGATATTAGCTGTGAAAGTTACGTGGGTTAATGTTGAATGCGTCTGAACGCTCGACCGATGGTAGCGACACTGTGGGTATAAGTAACGCCTAAGATAAATAAAAAACAACAATTGCTTTTAGGGCGGTCACAGAATTAAAAATAGCAAGAGTAATACGGTGATAAGGGCTTAAAACATGCAGTTAGAAGATATGCTTGCTTACAAGGTAGCCATGCTTGCGAGCGATTTAAGTGAATCGCTCTCAAAAGAATATGCAGAATATAAACTTACTAAACCAGAGTGGCGAATTTTAGCCACATTAGGCGGCCGAAATGAAAGCACGCCAAAATCACTGCTAACGGCAAAAGAAATTGCTATTGCAACACGACTAGATAAAGTGCAGGTTTCGCGAGCGCTGGAGCGATTGGTTAAGCGAGATGCTGTCGTTAAGCGTGTGAGCAAGCGAGATAAACGGGCCACATTAATTTCATTGTCAGTGGAAGGAGAACGAATCTATCGGGCTCTGTTGCCAAAAATTGTGGCTTGGCAAAATAAGCGTTTGAAAAATATCACTGAAGATGAGTATCGAATATTTTTAAAAGTGATAGATGCACTTAGGCCTTAAAAATCGGGTGAAGTCGTTGAAAAGTCTGGTCTGAGCAGATGTAAGGGCATTGCCATAAAGGTTACTTTCGCGCGGTTAACTGTTAAATTCCCTCGAACTAATCAAATGGGGAAGTTATTGGATTTATTAGTCATGTTGCTTCCCTTTAAATATTTATCAAGCGCTTTATACAGCGCTTCTATTTGGCGCACAGCGAGGACATTGAGTGGCACCCTTAGAAATATACGCAGGTAAAAAAGCACGTGAATCCATAATGAAAAACGGGTTTACGCCTGAGTTATTTAGCTATTTTCTGGGGGCATCTGGCGGCCCGAAATGGTTTTCTTTAGCTGGCCTAGACCGCGTACTGTTTCCCGAATGGTTTGCCGATGTTAAGCATCAAATTCACGTGATTGGCTCTTCAGCAGGTGCATTTCGTACCATTTGCGCTGTACAAAACGATCCCCTAGCTGCCATAAATCGTTTGGCCGCTTCTTATTCAACAACAACCTATAGCAGTGATAAGCCTACGCCTAGAGAAATTACGGCCAAAGCCGAAGACTTGCTCAAAGAAATGGTGAATGAAGCAGGTAAACAAGAAGTGCTATCTAATTCACGCTTTAAAGCGCACCTTATCGTTGCTAAATGTTTAGGTGCTACTCGTTTTGAAAGTAAGTTTAGGCAACTTTCGGGCTTGGCGATGAGTGCAGCGGCTAATACAGTGAACCGACGACACCTTTCACGTTTATATACACGCTATGTGTTCTCTACCCCGAATACTGAATTTGAGATAAAAGACCCGTATCAACTGCCTACTCAGTACCACACGTTAACCCACGGAAATATTCATAGCGCGCTGCTAGCGTCGGGTTCTATTCCTGTGGTTATTGAGGGCGTACAGCAAATTGAAGGCGCGCCAGCCGGAATGTATCGAGATGGCGGCATTATTGACTACCACTTCGATTTGTCTTTTGGGCCAGACGATGGCTTAGTGTTATATCCGCATTTTTACGACAAGCCCATTCCAGGCTGGTTCGATAAGGGCTTGAAGGGCAGGGTGCCTCATCGGTCAAGCTACGATAACGTTGTAATGCTAGTGCCTTCCGCATCGTTTGTGGCGAACTTGCCTTATAGCAAAATCCCCGACAGAAAAGACTTCGAGGTGCTCGATGCAGATACACGCATCAAATATTGGCAAACGGTTTTAAAAGAAACCGACAGGTTGGGGGAGTATTTTATGCGTGCTGTTAACGACGGATCTTTAGTCGACGCTATCAAGCCGCTTCCATTTAAAATGATTTAAGCTTACCGAGATTGTTGAAGAAAGTGGCTAATTGCTGTCAAATTAGTCACTTGAATCATCATTTGATAAGTTTTACTTGCAGCTAGTGCCTGTGCTAAGTATTATACGCGCCGTTGCTTGGCATTCGCCCACCTATCAGGTGCAACAAGATTCTATATGCGTCTATAGCTCAGTTGGTTAGAGCGCTACCTTGACATGGTAGAGGTCCCCTGTTCGAATCAGGGTAGACGCACCATCTATACTCATTCAAATTTCACCTTTTGTAGAATCCTATTTTCGTTATTTACGCGGTATGGTGAGCGTAGTCTGTCTAAATCTTCTACCAGCACCGAGTATTAAGTCTCATAAGACCATCAAATTACTAGTTTTGAACTAAACTGAAAAAAGTGCTTAGTGGTTTTTAAATATAGCTAGTCAATAAAACAGCATTTGCGGGAGTACCATGAGCCTACAGAGACATCAAGAGCCCCTGTTGTTTGCACAACATGGTGCTGCCGAAAGGCGGTTCCTAGCGCTTATTAGTGCCTTACCAAAAGTATCTGTGCAAGGGTACGACAAGCACAGAAATGTCATTTACTGGAATAAATCAAGCGAAAGTATTTATGGTTATAGTGAATCTGAAGCAATGGGGCGAAAGCTTGAAGACTTGATCATTCCAAACTACATGCGAGATGAGGTTATCATGCTTCACACGCGCTGGGTTGAGTTTGGCGAGCCTATCCCTTCAGATGAATTGGTGTTAAAGAAGAAGGGTGGTCAGCCCATTCACGTTTTTTCTTCTCACGTCATGTTAAAGCAAGGTACTAATTCGCCAGAGATGTATTGTGTTGATATTGACTTAACTGAACAGCACGAGATACGCCAAGAACTGGAGCGAATGGCGAGTACTGATTTACTTACCAATTTACCCAATAGACGCGCGTTAGAACAGTGTTTAACCTCTGTTATTGAGGACGCAAGGTCATCTAACAGTGGTTTTGGGCTGTTCTTCATTGACCTAGACATGTTTAAAGAGGTTAATGATACCTTGGGGCATACTTGGGGAGATGAGCTACTTAAATCGGTTGCTAAGCGCTTGTCAGGCTGCATTGATAACATTAACGGAGTACTTGCGCGATTTGGCGGCGATGAGTTTGCTTACTTGGCTAACGATGTAACCTGCGAAATTAAGTGTGAGGAAATCGCGAAAACCCTGTCCAATTGTTTTAAAGAGAGCTTCGCGCTTAGCACTGAGAATGTCCATATTACCTCTAGCATTGGCATTAGTCTGTATCCTCGTGACGGTGATGTTATTGACGACCTTTTAAAGCATGCTGACGCTGCAATGTACCAGGCGAAAGCCGAAGGCCGCAATAGATACCACTTTTTCACTAATACGTTAAGTCATAGACTTCGCGAACAAAGACGTATTGCAGCTAATTTGCGTGAATCGCTGAGAAATGATGAATTCGAGCTTTTATTCCAACCCCAGATCGATGTAAAAACTGGCAAATTTGCTTCCTGTGAAGCTTTGCTAAGATGGTGCCCTGAAGATAAGACAAAAGCAGTGACGCCCGATGTTTTTATACCTATCGCTGAACGCGGTGAGCTTATTGGCGATTTAGGAAATTGGGTATTAAAAAAAGCATGTCAGCAGGCGCAGGCATGGAAGGAAAAGGGTATTGCAATTCGAATCGATATAAATGTGTCGGGTAAAGAATTAGAGAAAAGCTCATATTTTGATAGTCTGACTGCGTATCGAGCGGAATATGCCTTGTCACCGGAAGATATAGGATTAGAGCTTACCGAAAACGTGCTCATTAAATCAGACAGCACTATTCTAGACGGCCTGAAGGCACAACGAGATCTCGGAGTAGAAATCTCCATTGACGATTTCGGTACAGGCTACTCTTCGCTTAGCTATTTAAAACATTTTCCGGTTACGCATTTAAAAATTGACCGTTCTTTTCTTGATGGCGCACCAGAAAATGATTTTGATAGTGCATTAATGGAGGCCATTGTTAACGTAGGCCATAAATTAAATTTGAAGATTGTTGTGGAAGGGGTGGAAACCGAGAGTCAGTCTGACTATTGCAAATCACTAAACGTAGAGTTTGTACAGGGCTATCTATTCTCGCGGCCAATAAGCGCAGACGCTATAGAGACCCTGTACGTAGAACAAAGCAAATAAGTATGAAAGTCACGTCACTTACTATGTACTCTGACATTTAGCTTAGGTTGACAATATTAATGCGTGATAAACGTTTGCCAATTACCCAACACATGACCTATTAATAAACGTTCCACAACGCAGGCTTTGCGAAATAATAGCCTTGCTGATGAGCGACACCTAACTTGATTAACGCTACAGATTCCGCTTCATTTTCTACCATTTCCGCAATGACTTTTATGTTCAAACCTTTCGCTATACTGACAAGGCTCGAAACAAACAGCTTGTTGTCTTCATTCGTGTGAATGCCCTGAGTCAACCGGCCAGAAAGTTTTACAAACTGTGGTTGTATTGCGCGAAGGCCGGAAAGTGACGCGAAATTATCACCAAAACGTTCAATGGTAACGCGACTACCAAGGTGAATTAATTGACGACAAAGCGATTCGGCTGCCTCTCTATGTTGAATTAATGCTGCGTCTTCTATCTCAAAAAGTAGTCTGTTACTTAACTGTCTACGTTTCGCGATTTCTTTAACTAACCAGTCTCTAAATTCGGCATTGGCAATTGACGCTATGCTAAGGTTGACCGCAACTTGTTGTGAGGTAACTTCTAGCTTCTTTAGAACGATGTGAGTAACCAACTTGTCTACTTGCGGGATGAGGTCAAGCCGTTCAGAAGCCGGGATAAGTTGTGCCATTGGAATAACATCATTCGTGTCTTTGTCTTTAAATCGACCTGATGTTTCGTAATAAGCGGGAACGTTTTGTTCTGTGTCCATCACGGGCTGAATCATAATGTCAGCGTACTGCTGAGAGACAATATAGTTCAGTCGTTCACGCCATTGAGAATTGCTGTGCACTTTTGATATGTCAGACGCCAACTGCCAGCCGTTCTGGGTTTTCATTGCCGCGATGAGAGCGCTATCCACACTTTCCATAATTTGCTGCATGGACATCGTTCCAACAAACCGCGTAATACCTATAAAAATAGCTCTTGTACCATCTCGCAATGGCGAAACAGTCGCACACTGCTGAGTAATGTTACCGAGCATCATTTCTCTGGTAGCGTGCTCCATGGCTTCGCAAATTAGCGCAAAATCTCCACCCGATAATCGAAACACAAAACGAATGTTGTTGTTATTTTTGGCTTCCTCAAGCAGCACGTTTGCTACCGCTTTTATGTAATTATCACCAGGCACCATACCTAATTTTGTGTTGATACTGCCTAATTGGGCCAGCCGCACAATAATGAGTTCTTTTTCTTGGGAAGGCGCGTTTTCATTTAGTAAAGCACGCATGTGGCGCTCGAAAGCGCCTCTATTCGCCAGCGTTGTGAGAGGATCTTTACTGGCTTCTTTTTTAAAGAGTTCTGACTGTCGCTTAAGCTCATCAAATTTAGACGAAAGCGTGCTCGCTAGGGAGTTAGCGGCTTCGGTTAGCGGCCTAAAGTCGTTACTGGATACAGTTATCTCAGGAGACGTGAAATTATGGCTACCAATTTCATTGAGTTTCTTTACCGTATCGTAAATAGGTCGTTTAGCCTTTCGATTCATTATCGTCACGAAAAAAGAAAGAAGTACTGCTAGCACGACAAAAGCAGCGATATTTTTAACTAGCGCAGACGCAAATCTAGCGGCGGTTTCTTGCTTACTCGACGTTAAAACAAGGTTGCTTCCGCTAGGGCCTAAAGACACACGCCTGCTATAGTTAGCACTCGGGTCAATAAGAGAAAACCATGAAGGTACGGTACTCTTAAAGGGCCTTTCCTGTTGTGCTATTTCGTTGCCATCTGCGTCGATTAAAGCAGCGGCTGATATGTAAGGCTGTGCAACGGCACTTTCTAGCAATGCATTAAGTATTAATTGCTCTGTTTGTAGGGGAGGGGAACTTACCTGATTAAAACTGTCGTTAAGAATTTCAGCGCTCTTTTCTGCCTGTAACGTTACCGCCCTAGAGGTATGCGCTTGTAGTTCACGTAATTCGGCGACAGATAATGCAGTAAATGCTAAAAACAATAGGGTGACAAGGCCCAGATTCGTTCGACTCGATAGCTTCATTACTAAGGCGTGTTGATCTTTCGTGATTA
>NZ_CACSIH010000219.1:0-111037 GCF_902705805.1 Alteromonas alvinellae
AGGCTTCCATTTAGACCAAAACTTGTACAACAAAGGCCAACAGGCCCAGAAGTCAACACTTACCCAGCCAGCATTAGAATGCCGGTTGAAAAGTACTGGTTTTGGTTAGTTGGCGGAAAAGGCTTCCGCCCTAGTCAGGTGCCGATAAAGCTAGGCGGCATCTGACTTCTTAGCGTCTTTTTTTCCAGATGACACCCCGCTGGGTTTTGCTAGCTGTTGTGAATGTTTGTTAGTTGTAGGCGCTTGGTTGGCGCGTGACGAAACGGTTTCAACCTTCTTTTGTTTGTCGTAAAGGAAAGTTAAGACTTCATGTCTGTAGTGGTTGTACTGCTTGTTATCTGCAAGTGCTAATCTATCTCGCGGACGCGGCAACTCAATATCTAGAATTTCGCCAATGGTGGCTGCAGGGCCGTTATTCATCATAACAATACGGTCTGATAGCAATACCGCTTCATCCACATCATGAGTAATCATGATAACCGTGTTACCCAAATCAGCATGAATTTCCATTAGCGAGTCTTGAAGATGAGCGCGAGTTAGGGCGTCTAGCGCACCGAACGGTTCATCCATTAGCAGCACTTTTGGCTCCATTGCCAACGCTCGTGCAATGCCCACTCGCTGTTTCATACCACCTGATATTTCACTGGGTAATTTATCAAGGGCGTGGGTCATGTGCACAAGCTCTAGGTTGTGCATGATCCAGTCACGCATCTCGTTTTTACTCTTGCCTCGCATGGTCGATTTTACGGCCAGCTCAACATTCTTGTATACCGTAAGCCAAGGTAATAAAGAATGGTTTTGAAAGACTACTGCGCGTTCAGGTCCAGGCTGCTTCACTTCTGCGCCATCTAAAATTACGCCGCCGGTAGTAGCTTGGTGCAAACCTGCGACGATATTCAGCACCGTTGATTTACCGCAGCCCGAATGGCCAATTAATGAAACAAATTCACCTTTGCTGATTTTAAGATTTACATCTTGAAGCGCAGTAAATGGCCCCTTCGGTGTGGGGAAGTCGATACCCACCTGCTCTAACTCTAAGTGTTTAGTGTGCATAAAATTCTCCTCAAAATTAGCGTAGTACGCTCGACTTGTCCCAGCTTACAGCGCGCTGAATCGATAACATTAGGCGGTCTAGTACAAAGCCAATAGCGCCAATGGTGAGCACTGCTACCATGATTCTCGCTAGCGACTCCGAACTTCCGTTTTGGAATTCATCCCACACAAACTTTCCTAGACCTGGGTTTTGGGCAAGCATTTCTGCCGCAATCAGTACCATCCAGCCAATACCAAGCGACAATCTAAGTCCTGTAAAAATCATGGGGATAGAAGATGGAAGTACTATTTTGGTGAGATGAGAAAACGGCGTAAGGCGCAATACCTTGCTTACGTTGATTAGGTCCTTATCAATATTTGATACACCTACTGCGGTGTTAATAAGGGTTGGCCATAAACAACAAAGCGAAACCGTAAAGGCAGAGGTCACGAATGATTTAGAAAAGGCCGGATCATCGCTGACATAAAGGGCACTTACCACCATAGTCACCAGCGGCAGCCATGCCAATGGAGACACTGGCTTAAATAACTGGATAAGTGGATTTATTGCGGTGTAAGCAGATTTACTTAGACCACATAGTATACCCACGGGAACCGCCACGACTGATGCAATTAAGAATCCAACCATGACGGTGTAAAGGCTTGTCCATATCTGATCAAAGAAGGTTGGCGCACCGGTGAATTCTCTAATTTTTGGCTGATAAGTAGGGTCCTGCGCTACACGCGCTGCATTTCTTGCTTCTTGACGTTGATAGAAAGCGTCTGCTTTTTCGCGCTGTGCAATATGCTCGTCAATTAACGCACCGGCTTGCTCAAAAACTTGTGCAGGCCCTGGGAACTGCCCCAGCGACGTGTCAATACTTTTTGCTACACCATTCCAAATGGCCAAAAACATCAGCAAGCCAATAACAGGCAGCAGCAACGCAGGCGTGGATTGATATAAACGGCTCAACAAAGAGTTGGCGTTTGACGGCGACGATGGAAGGCGAAGAATGGTTGTCATCTTGCTCATTGCTTGCTCCTGACACTTGATGTGCGCTTTTGCGCTGTTTATGCCCCGCCCTAGTTAGAACTGAAGGCAGGGCCATTAAATCAGACACTTACAGTACAGTGTCGCCCTTCAGACCAATCTTAAATTGCTCTAAGTAAGCGTTAGGCTTGCTTCCGTCAAACGTCACGCCATCAATGAATTCGCTCTGAGGCGGCTTGTAGCCCGTTTCCGTCCCAAACTCTGGAAAGTCAGACGCCTTAGCTTTACCTTCGGCAATCAGTGCTTTAGCAGCCTGAGCATAAACTTCTGGTTTATAAACTTTTTTGGCTGTCTCTTTATACCAATCGTCAGACTTAGCCTCTGAAATTTGACCCCAGCGGCGCATTTGTGTGAGGTACCAAATAGCATCACTGTAGTATGGGTAAGTGGCGTTGTAGCGGAAGAACACATTAAAATCAGGCACGTCGCGCTTGTCACCTTTCTCGTATTCGAAAGTGCCCGTCATGCTGTTAGCCAGTACGTCTTCATCTGCACCTACGTAGTTACTTTTAGCAAGAATCTTTACCGCTTCAGGACGGTTAGCATTGTCGTTTTCATCCAGCCACATTGCCGCTCGAATTAGGGCTTTAACCACGCGAATGTGCGTATTTGGGTATTTGTCAGCCCAGCCTTGGCTTACGCCGAACACTTTTTCAGGGTTATTTTTCCAAATTTCGTAGTCGGTGATCACAGGTACACCAATACCTTTAAACACAGCCTGTTGATTCCATGGCTCGCCTACGCAGTAGCCATAGATGGTGCCGGCTTCCATCGTCGCTGGCATTTGCGGTGGGGGGGTGACTGACAGCAGTGCCTGAGCGTCTATTTGGCCCGCAGTATCACCTTTATGCGGCGCATAATATCCAGGGTGAATTCCACCTGCTGCAAGCCAATAGCGTAACTCGTAGTTGTGTGTAGAAACTGGAAATACCATTCCCATGTTGAACGGCTTTCCAGCATTGCGGTATTCATCAACCACTGGCTTTAAATAATCAGCTTTAATAGGATGAACTGGCTTGCCATTTTCCTGTGGAATATGGGCCTTCATTTTGTCCCAAATTTCATTAGAAACGGTAATTCCATTACCATTGAGATCCATACTGAACGCTGTTACCACATGCGATTCCGTGCCGAAGCCAATGGTTGCACCAAGGGGCTGGCCAGCCAGCATATGAGCGCCATCTAATTGGCCGTCGATTACGCGATCAAGCAGCACTTTCCAGTTAGCTTGCGCTTCCAATGTAACGTAGAGGCCCTCATCTTCAAAAAAGCCTTTTTCGTACGCCACAGCAAGCGGTGCCATATCAGTGAGCTTGATAAAACCAAACTTAAGTTCTTCCTTCTCAGGCCAGCCTACCGCTGGCGCTTGTGCTGCCACACTCGCAGAAAAACTTGCTACAGAGACGGCAAGTGCTGCACATACTCCAGCACTCGCCGTTCGAAAGCGTTTTAGCAGTGATGTTGTCTTTAACCCAGTCATACGTGTTCCTCGTAGCCAAAAAAAAACCCACCAGCGTACGACGTTTAACCGTCGAGCATGGTGGGCTTCGTTGCCGTGTTTGTAATATCGGAGTTCTTACAAACGCATCAAGTTGTTAATGGTAAGTCAGGAATTCCCGCTCACACACCTCATCTTTAAGGGAGGTTTATTAAAAGCTTTAGCTTATAAAACCATCTTTATTTTTTATTATTATGCACTTGCCATAAATGCCGGAGATGATGATGCTTCCTTACCGTTCTCCGCTGAATCCTATTTTTTTACCCTATGGTAAGTGTTGTGCACTCCACTCTGCCATCGCATTTGTGTTTGCACCCGTTGCTTTGTACAGCAACGTTGCTGTTGCACGGATTAATTAGCACCCATCGTGCCAGAAATATAAGCCATTGAAACTTATGAATATTTACACTATTGAGGTAAGAGAAAAGTGAGAATGAATTCGTTTTGGTGCACCAAAACAGGGGGGGTGTTCAACCTTGGTGCGCGAAAGCAGATACCAAGGTTGAACAAATATGGCCAATGACTAAAGCCGTCTGATTGTGTCGCTAATTTTCTAGAGGCGTTTAGTAAATTGCCCGATAGCGTTTACCACTTCATTGGCACCGCTTTGGATTTCGCTCATTGCTTTGCCTGACTGCGTTGAATACTCTAAGGCTTCGCGCGCTTTTTCCTGACCCGCTTCAATTAACTGAACTGCATTTTCTGTTAACTTTCTGTTTTCTACGACGACGTTTACGATTTCTTCAGTTGCGCTACTGGTTCGCGACGCTAGCTGCCTGACTTCATCGGCAACCACCGCGAAACCACGCCCTTGATCGCCTGCACGTGCAGCTTCAATAGCAGCGTTAAGCGCCAATAAATTAGTTTGATCGGCAATTCCGCTAATACTTTTAACCAAGTCCGCAACTTTTTGGGATTGCTCATCTAGGTCCTTAATACCTTCACTCGCATTGCCCATCTGTTTCGTTAATTCGTTCATCGCCTTAACCGTAGAATCGAGCACTTGATTTCCCTTACGAGCTTGCTCTCCAGTTTCTTGCGAAATGTTGAATGCAACGTTGGCGGCTTCGGAAATGGCGAACTCCCGCTTCATTTGCTCTGTAATTACCGTTGCGAATTTTACTACTTTATAAAGCTGACCATCTTCGTTTCTGATGGGGTTATATGACGCTTCTAGCCACACTTCATTCCCTCGGCTATCAATGCGTTTGAAGCGTCCAGATTCTAACTGTCCTTGCGCTAGCCCACGCCAAAACTGTTTGTATTCTTCCGAGTTCGCCTCTTGCTCTGTGCAAAAGATCCTATGATGCTTTCCAACTATTTGCTCCAACTTGTAGCCCATTGCTTTCAAAAAGTTTTCATTGGCTTTAATTATGCTCCCATCTAGATTGAACTCTATGACTGCGGAAGAGCGATTAAGTCCGGCAAGCATGTCTCTAAGTTCGTTGCTATAGGAAATATTGCGGGTTTGCTCAGCCATATAGAAAGCAATGCATTTTACGTTTCCATAAGCGTCGTCGATGGGCTGTACGATGCCTCTTACCCAAATCTCATGGCCTTTTGCATTATTGAAGCTAACTGCGCCATGCCAATGACGATGATTTTTAACAGCGCCTAGCATATCTTGAACGTCCGATTTCTTAAGCGATTTCGGGTCCATTAGGCTTTCAAGGGACTTCCCTTCTAGCTCTGAAATCTTAAATCCTGTTGCTTGAGTACATAGATCATTAATTGCATGTATACGTCCGTCTGCATTCAACTCAATGTACAACATTTCTTCACGAAGCTCTTCCTTAACCGTTTGATATGCCGCCAGTTCCTTTTCCAAACGTTGGTTTTCGGCTATCAACTCTTTATTTTTGAAAAACATCCTGCGCTCCTAATTAACTTCGTTTCACGCATTATTTATCAGCCGACTTAGCTCATAACGAAGCCCCCCTGACAAAATAGGCACTGGCGTATCACACTGAAATACGGTTAGTTGTCTGAAACGATAAGCTAGTTTTTATTGGTTTTGATTAAAGATAGCAGAGGAAATGAAGTTTATTGATGTTTCACACAAATAAAACTGAAGTTTTTTTGTTCAATAAAGATTAAAGATAGCCCAGTTTGGGGATTGGCATAAACGCGCTTCTTTTTGCTATACAAAAATACTCAAGGCAGCGATGAAAACACGCAGCGATTCCGGCCGCCCGTTTTGGCGCCGTACAAAGCTTTATCAGCGGTATTCAGGATCGAAGTTAACGTCCAGTTGTGGTGATTAACGAAATTGACCGTTGCAACGCCCAAACTTGCGGTAATTACGGGTGAAACTGTGCTCTTGCTGTGCTCTATCCCTAATGATTCTATCGCATCTCGAATCTCTTCAGCTTTCACCTTCGCGCCTTTCTCATCGGTATTGGGCAAAATCGCTACGAACTCCTCACCACCGTATCGAGCACAAAAATCAGTGTTACGGGTAATGACTTCATTAAGCCCAATAGCGACGTTTTTCAGGCATTCATCCCCTTTAGGGTGACCATAGTTGTCATTGTAAAGTTTGAAACTATCGACATCCAAGATAACTACCGTCAACGGCCAGTCATACCGTTTTGACATGGCTATCGCTTTTTCCATTTCCATTTTGAACGCCCGTCGATTTGGAATATTAGTAAGGGGATCGCTAAGTGACAAACGAATCAATTCGGTTTCTTGGCTCTTTACTCTCTCAAAATACAGTGCGAAGGTTTTAGCCAGGCGAGATATCTCGTCACTGCCTTCAAAGCTTGCTACTTCTTCACTATTTTTTTCAACCAAGTTGGTTAAAGCAATTAAACGCAGAATAATACGTTTGTTCAGCATGGTATTAATAAAAGGGAACGGGTAGGAATAGTGCAGCAAAATAATATCTGCGCCTTGCTGTCGCAATCTTTTAGACTCCTCCATGATGGCTTTTTGAGGAGGCGTTATAGCAATATCAGATAATTGGTACTCTTCTATCACTCTCTCATGTAAAACTGATATAACACCAAGAGTTAATTCTTCTTTTTCTACAATCACAGAAGTGTGCAGGCCATCTGGGGAACGCCCCACCCGGTTGTCTATTACGTTGCTGGCTACCAATGGAAAGGCTGCTTCATAAGAACGAAGAGATAATTCATCCTCATAGAAACTAAATTCTCTCTTTGTGACCCCCATCACATCTGGCTCAAGGGAATTGAGAATATCAATAATGTGGGAGCCACGGTCAAACGAGGATAGCGCGCTCGGCCCAATCGAGCCGCCGCCGAAAATGAAGAAGACGGTTTCACTAATTTGCCGCTGTTGTTTTACGAGGGTTTGAAGATTAGCGTAACGCCCTGTGCGTGCGTCGCTAATATTAGGCATATCTGCGGTTAGTATGAAAGTTACGCTAGAGGTTGTGACCTGTTCTCGATTTTCAGATACAGCATAACCTGCTCGAAATAAGAGCGACAGGCTAGCTAAAAATACGAGCCATTGCGTGATTCGCATAACACCACTTAAGGAAAACTTGTTAATACTATTAACAAGTATAGCAACGATTAAGTCAATGCGACGATTGGCTATTTTTCCTTAAAAAGAAGGGCTTTATATCAAGCAATATAGATAATTGCCCGCTCAGAAAACGCAGGTGACCTTAAAATGGCGTTGCGCTTTTATTGCGCTGTGCCCAAAGCTGCCTTGCCTGGGACAGGGCATCTGCGACATCACACTTTTGTAGCAGCACTAAATAGCTGGCAAGTGTACTCAAAACGGCTTGTTCACCGTAAAGACTACTCGCGTTACCCGCCCACACATCAAGCATGTCATTAACGTTCATCTCTTTATCTTTAAGCGCCCATTTGTCAGCAACCACCGGCATTATTACTTCTTCGGTCTCACCATTTCGGGTAATAAATAGCTCAGTTTCCCGTTCACCATTAACTTCAGGATCTCCGCCATCACCACGAAAGCAAAGCGCATCTATAGATGGATAATTTTCATTAACGCGGCAGTGTTTGTGGTCAAGATGCATATGGTAAACGCCCTGTACGCAAAATTGTGCAGCGGTGGGGTTCAACAACCTTGCGAGGGTGTTAGCGCATGAACGCAGGCCAAATACCTCACGAAGCTTAATAATTGTGTCGAGCGCAGGCAGCAAGTAAGACAAATCAAGGTAAGTCACCCCTTTATCCGTTAACTGCTGTTTGGCATCTTCAATACTGCTAACTTCAGACAGGCCCAATTGGGGTAACGCTATACTTGCATAAAGGCGTCCCGAACCCGGTTCATGCGCACCGTGGAGCATAACCGAGTAACCATTGTTGGCTAGAACCGCTACGGCCAATAAGTACCACGGTAACTGGCGACGCTTTCCCGCGTAGCAGCCAATATCTAACGTGGGGGTGAGGGTTTTAACTTCTGGCTCTATCAGCTCTCTGCATGCATCGACAAAGCCAATAACTTCTTCTGGTGTTTCTTCACGGGTACGCAGCAACATAAGAAATGCACCGCGTTGATCGCCTGTCACTTCATTGGCCAATACCATTTTCATGGCATGATAAGCCTCATCACGGGTAAGGCTACGCCCCCCTTTTTGACCCTTGCCAATAATTTTTATGTATTCACTAAATGGTTGCTGCATGCTTGGATGAATGTAATAGAAGAGTATTTACCTGTTGACGAGACTCTACCACCTTTCCAAATATAAGTAACGTAGGCCCCGTTAAATTTGCTGCTTCTACCTTGCTATGAATATCGGCAAGCACGCCAGTAATCACGCGCTGTTCGGGAGAAGTGGCATTTTCAATTGCCGCTACTGGCCATGTGGTTGGCACGTTGTGATGAATCAAGCCTTTGCATAGCCCTTCAAGTCGGCTTAGCCCCATATAAACCACCATGGTTTGCTTCAATACATTTTGCGCCATGGGTGCCATCTCTGGCCATTGATCCACGTCCTTAAAATGTGCGGTCATAAAACTCACCGACTGAGCACAACGCCTGTCGGTTAAAGGGATCCCCGTATAGGCTGACACACCCGATGCTGCCGTAATACCAGGAACAATAGCAAAAGGAATGTTGGCTTTTGTGAGTGCATCGGTTTCTTCGCAGGTTCTTGCAAATAGGGCTGGGTCACCGCCTTTTAACCGTACGACAGTGTGACCGTTGCTTGCCAATTCAACCACTCGCTTGCATATAGCGTCTTGGGTAAAGCTATGCTTTTTGCAGCGTTTTCCTACATATTCTTTCACCACTTTAGAGGGAATTAGCGCGAGAATATCTTCGCTGACTAAAGCATCGAACAGTACGACATCGGCTTGTTGCAGAAGACGAAACGCTTTTAACGTAAGTAACTCGGCATCACCAGGGCCAGCGCCGACGATGAACACCTGCCCTTGTTTAAGACCTTCAGTTTGTCTGTTTGCTAACTTCAACCACTTGCCAAAGTATGAATGCTTAGCTGGAGCTTTTGGATTATCGGAGCGCTGGCGCGTCGTCACGGTCGTGGCCGAGGTAGAAATAGCATCGCGATAAAAGAGGTTTAACAAAGGTTTCTGCGGTTTAAATAAGGTGCGCAAAAACGGTAACGACCAACTAGATGCAATTGACATGATTTAACGCTCCTAAACAGATTGAATTTCAATGACTAAATGCTTGTCTATCAGTTGAGACAAGGCGGGTTTGCACGAGCCACAATTCGTACCACATTTTAATGCTTCACCAAGCTCTGCCACCGAACTACAGCCTTCCTTGATGGCATGTGTAATGGTTTTTTCGCGCACTTCAAAACAGCTACAAACTACATCACCGTTTAAAAATGCGTCGTCTACTTGGCCACGTATTAAATTGCGCTGTATGTCTGTAGAAATAGATGTGTTGAGAAGGCTGGCGAGCCATTCGTTAGGTACTGACCATGTATTTTTTAAATGTGGCGCTGCCTGCGCTGTTGTATGTGCAGCTGCTGGTGCCCTTTCACCCTTTTCTGGCTCATCGCCTAAAAACGCCGCGAAACAAAGAGTATCATCGACAAGCGCAAGGCATACTGAGTATGTATGATGATGAAATTGCAATAGCACCGCGTTTTGCGGCAGCAGGGGTATCAACGCTTGGGTAAAATCTCGACGACCTTTGTTCGAAGCAACATTCAATACTGATAATGCTGCATCCGAGTTATTTAAAGGTGAAGACGCCTCTGTGCTTTCAAGCGGTGCCGTATTCCAGTAATCACACGCATGCTTTAGTGCGTCTTCATAACTGGGGCTAAATTCTGAATTAAGTGTTGATTGGTTTACTGATGAAACAAAGAGCTTGCCGTAGGTAACGAAATGAGCAGGCGCGATAGCAACCGCCGCGTGTTTTAACTCTGGTTGCCCTGAAATAGGGTCTACCGCGCTGGCATAAAGTGCGCCTAGTTTACTGTGCGAACCCCATTGCGCCGACCAGTGAATGGGAATAAATACTTCCCCTTTGCGCATATCCGTATCCGCTTTAACCGGATAGATAACGGAGGCGTCTTTACACACTGCACTTGAAAGAGAAACGAGGCTTCCGTCTTCAACGCCCAATTCAGCAGCGTCTTTAGGGTTGATATGCACGCAAGCACTTGGCATATGAGCCAGTAACTTTGCCGCTTTACCTGTGCGCGTCATGGTATGCCACTGATCTCGCGCCCGGCCGCTGTTCACAACAAAAGGATAAGCGTCTGATGTCACCTGCAATGGCGCTCTGTAAGTTACGGGAATAAGCCTAGCCTTGGCGTTGGGTGTTGAAAACTGCTTGTCTTTAAAAGGGCGTTTACTGGTAAGGCTAGGTTGAGAATTAGAACTGGCCGTATTCTCAGCTTTTGTAACTGCTTGAAAGGGCCACTGCAAAGGCGATAGCCCATTGTACTGAGCTTCACTTAACGCTTGTAAAGGTGACAGGTCTAATTGTCGCTTACCGTTATTTTGATAGCCGGTTAGCCCAGCGTATTCGCAGAATATTTGTGACGGATGGGTAAAATTAAATGCCTCGCCAAAGCCCATTTTACCCGCCACTTCACACAGTATTTGCCAGTCGTGTTTTGCACTACCTGGTGGAGGCAATATACCGCGCTGACGTGATATACGGCGCTCTGAGTTTGTTACCGTGCCGTCTTTTTCCGACCACCCCGTGGCAGGAAGGGCAATGTGCGCGTAGTTAAGCGTATCGTTAGACTCAACAATATCAGACACCACCACCATGTCACATTTAGAAAGTGCGCGTTCAACTTGACCGCGATTTGGCATACTGACAACGGGGTTAGTCCCCATTATCCAAACGAATTTTACCTTTCCACTCTCAATTGCATTAAACAAATCAACAGCTTTAAGCCCCTGCCCTTTAGGCATAACAGGGGCGTTCCAATAGGTTTTAACAGTGCTGATATGCTCAGGGTTTTCAAGGTCCATATGAGCAGCCAGCATATTAGCTAAACCGCCCACTTCGCGGCCCCCCATTGCATTGGGTTGGCCAGTAATAGAAAACGGACCACAACCGTCTTTAGCAATTAAATCCATTACTAAATGACAGTTGATAATGGCTTGGGCTTTATCCACACCAGCAGAAGACTGGTTTACGCCCATAGAATAAAAAGTAATTGCGCTAGAGGCTTTGCAGAAGGCATCAAAAAAGGCCTTAATACTGTTAATGTCTAGGTCGCATACTTTAGCAACGTCATCTAACGTTAAGGCATTTGCACTTTTAAGCGTTTCATCAAGCCCCTCGGCATAGCTCTCAACAACGGATTTGTTTATACGACCTTGTGCGTTTGCATAGCTGAGTAAACCGTTAAATAGCGCTACGTCGCTACCTGGCTTTAATGGAAGGTGTAAATCGGCAATGGTACAGGTTTCGGTTTTGCGTGGGTCAACAACGATGACCTTCATATTCGGATTTTTCAGCTTTGCTCGCTGAATGCGTTGAAAAAGCACTGGGTGCGCCCAGGCCGCATTACTTCCGGTGATCACCAGTAAATCTGTACATTCCAAATCGGTGTAATCGCAAGGCACCACATCTTCACCGAAGGCTCGCTTGTACGCGGCAACGGCTGATGACATACATAGGCGTGAATTCGTATCGATATTGGCACTGCCGATGAAACCTTTCATAAGCTTATTGGCAATGTAATAGTCTTCGGTGAGAAGCTGACCTGATACATAAAAAGCAACGGCATCCGCGCCATACTGCGCAATGGTAGAGGTGATCTTATCCGCAATCACATCGGTGGCCGTGTCCCAATCCACCGATTGACCTGCCATGGTTGGGTGAAGCAAACGTCCGTTTACGTCGTTTGTTTCAAGCAGGTTTGTTCCTTTAACACACAATCTTCCATAATTGGCGGGATGCTCTGGCGTGCCTTTAACAGTGTCCAGGGTTATGGCACGCGGGCTTACGTTGCAACTGATATCTACACCACACCCTACGCCGCAGTATGGGCATGTTGTTTGTCTTAATTGTTCAGACATCATGTCGGGTTGTCGTGTAGGCATATTCATTTCATTACCTTTTTCGGTTTCACAGCTTTTGAATGCATTTTGCTAACAGGCTTTATTCATGTGGGCGTATAAAAAAGACAGTTTGCTTAAACGCCCACAAAAACCTTTTCGCCCTCTACCTTCACAGCGTAAGCCGTGACGGAAACATCGTCGTGTTCTTTACACAGCCCGGTTTCTAAAAAGTAATGCTCTTTGTATAAAGGCGAAGCAACAACAGGTGCACCGCCTATCGACCCTAGAAGCCCGCGATAGAGTACGTTTGCTTTACCAATAGGGTCGTAGTTACTAATGGCGAAAACCTGAGTTTCGCCGTTTATCTTCAAACTGAAAATTGCCACTTGCTGTGAGTCGACAAGGGCGCAAACCCCACTGTTTGTCACTAAGTCGTTCGTCTCACAAACGTAGTGCCATTGCACTTGCTGTGGTTCTGACGCCATTACATTTTGCGCTGCTGACATAATTTGATTCTCCTAACAGGGTTGATAAGCCAGTGGCTATACCATAGAGACAGGAATGAACTGATCTTTACCTGCTACTTTTTCAGCTTCAGTAGCTGGGCGAACCTGGCCTCGCTCTGAAACAAACTGAATATTGGTGTCGCTAGCATTGCTGTTTACGAATTGACGGAAACGCTTGCGCGACTCTGGGTTTTCGATGGTGGTTTTCCATTCGCACTGATAAGCATCAACCACAGCATCCATCTGTGCTTCAAGCTCACCATTAATGCCAAGAGCATCGTTTATCACAACGTCTTGCAGGTAAGCTAACCCACCTTCTAAGTTGTCCATCCACACCGATGTACGCTGTAAGCGATCAGCAGTTTTCACGTAAAACATCAGCACGCGGTCGATGTACTTAATAAGGGTTTCGGTATCTAGGTCGGTGGCAAACAGGTCTGCATGTCGAGGCTTCATGCCGCCATTCCCGCAAACATACAGGTTCCAGCCTTGCTCGGTAGCAATAACGCCAATGTCTTTGCTTTGGGCTTCTGCGCACTCACGGGTA
Organism: Alteromonas alvinellae; assembly: GCF_902705805.1. Classification (NCBI taxonomy): domain Bacteria; kingdom Pseudomonadati; phylum Pseudomonadota; class Gammaproteobacteria; order Alteromonadales; family Alteromonadaceae; genus Alteromonas; species Alteromonas alvinellae. The sequence goes on from NZ_CACSIH010000219.1 coordinate 13,082, forward strand.
CACCCCGAAACGGCAAATTTAATTTTGTGCGGTGCACGTAAGCCTTTGTAACGATTCTCTAAATCAATGGCAGTGCCAACAGAATCCTGAACACCGTAACGGCACCAGGTGCTGCCCACACACGATTTCACAGTACGCAGTGCCTTCGCGTAGGCGTGGCCGGTTTCAAAACCACCAGCGACCAGTTTTTCCCAGATATCAGGTAAGTGCTCTACGCGCGCTCCAAATAAATCAATGCGCTGACCACCTGTGATCTTGGTGTACAGGTTGTATTCTTTTGCCACTTCACCTAGCAGAATCAACTTCTCAGGCGTTATTTCGCCACCAGGTACACGCGGTACAACGGAATACGTGCCATCTTTTTGCATGTTGCCAAGGTAGATATCGTTGGTGTCTTGCAGAGGAAGATGTGAAGCCTTAAGAATGTAGTCGTTATACACCGAGGCTAAAATTGAGCCGACAGCGGGCTTACAAATTTCACACCCTAGACCTTCACCATGCTGCTCTAGTAGCTCGTCGAAGGTGCGAATGCCGTTTACCTTAACGATGTGAAAGAGTTCTTGTCGGGTGTAATTGAAGTGCTCACAAATGGCTTTCGATACTTCCACACCGCGCTTTTCAAGCTCGCTGTCTACCACATTTTTAAGTAGAGCGGCACAGCCTCCACAACCTGTACTGGCCTTAGTTTCACCTTTTACATCGCCAACGCTACAACAGCCGCCTTCAATGGCTGAAACAATATCGCCCTTTGTCACATTTAGGCATGAACAAATAGACGCGGTGTCTGGCAGTGCATCGGCACCTAGCGCCGGTGCAGCATCGGATGAGGGCAGAATTAGGCTTTCTGGGTGTTCAGGTAATTCAATATTATTAAGTGCATACTGTAGGAGCGTGTCGTAGTCGCTGGTATCGCCAACGAGTACAGCACCAAGCACGTACTTTTGCTCGCTATCTACCACCAGCTTTTTATACACGCCCTCGGGCTGATTTAAGTACGTGTAGCTAAGCGCTCCGTCTGTGCGTTCATGGGCATCGCCAATTGAGCCCACTTCTACGCCCATTAGCTTGAGTTTAGTGCTCATATCTGCGCCAGCGAACTCGGCATCGCCACCTGTAATATGACTTACGGCCGTGCGTGCCATGGTGTAGCCAGGTGCAACAAGACCAAAGATTTTGTTATCCCACAGCGCACATTCACCCACAGCGTAAATGTTCGGGTCAGACGTCACGCAGTGGTTATCAATAACAATACCGCCGCGCTCACCCAGTGTTAGCGCTGACTTTCTGCCGAGCTGGTCGGAAGGTCGAATACCAGCAGAAAATAAAATCATGTCAGTTTCTAGTGCAGTGCCGTCAGCAAACACCATTTTATAGCGGCAGGTATCACCGGCCTCGATAGTTTGGGTGGCCTTTTGGGTGTGAACCGTAACACCCAATGCTTCAATTTTGTCCTTAAGAACGTTACCACCTGCTTGGTCTAGCTGTACCGCCATAAGCTGCGGGGCAAACTCAACCACGTGGGTGTCGAGACCGGCTTGTTTTAATGCGTTAGCGGCTTCTAAACCCAACAGCCCACCACCAACAACAACCCCTACTTTGCTCACCGTTGCTGATGCTTCAATAGCGAGTAGATCGTCTATAGTACGGTACACCAAGCAATGCTCTTGATCGTTGCCAGGGATGGGTGGCACAAATGGGTATGAGCCCGTAGCTAACACAAGCTTATCGTAGCTAAACACCTGCCCTTCAGAAGTCGTCACTTTATTATTGTCACGGTCTATATCGGTAACCAAGGCATTGGTAACTACGTTTACGCCCCACTCGGCGTACTGAGCGGGTGTAGTGAGCGCTAAGTCATCAGCACTCGCGCCGCTAAAAAAAGACGACAGATAAACGCGGTCGTACGCAAGGCGTGACTCGCCGCATAAAACGGTTATTTCTACATTGGCATCGCTTTGGTGAAGCTGCTCAACAAAATGATGCCCCACCATGCCGTTGCCTACGACGACAATTTGCGTTTTTGAGTCCAATGAAGTCATGGTATTCCCCTTTTTTCGGGACAAAAAAAAGCCCGCTTCAACTTTCGTTGATGCGGGCTTCGTTGCCTATTTTGCCAACGGTTTAGGTCGGCTAACACATTTTACGGAGTGTTATAAATCACACAATTTTCAGCGATTGACACAAATCACCAAAACACACTTTACGTTTATAGCTATCCAAGTTCAGTGCCAAAACCGTAAACAATTGTTTTTATTTGATTTACTACAAAATAAGCATTATTCAGACTTCACAACTGCACCAAACAAACGCAAAACTGTGTTTACTTGGTGCATTAAGGCTTTCAAATAACTTAGGCCAGCTTATCCGTCGCTACGCGATAGCGAGGATCTTCAACCACATTAATTTCAACAAACTTATCGGCCTTGCGAAGCAGTGAGCGACACTCATCACTGATATGGCGAATGTGTAGCTTTTTACCTTGCTCTTCGTATTTGTCAGCAAGGGTATCTAGCGCATCGATACCTGATGAATCCCAAATGCGAGAGTCTTTAAAGTCAATAACTACATCATTAGGGTCGTTTGCGATATCAAACAGGTCTTTGAAATGCGATACCGAGCCAAAGAACAGCGGGCCGTCTAGCTCATAGACTTTCCAACCGTCGTTATCGATATGGGATCTCGCTTCAATATGACGAGCGTGTTTCCATGCAAACACCAGTGCTGAAACGATAACACCCACCACAACCGCAATAGCCAGGTCAGCGATAACGGTAACGCCGGTTACTAGGAAAAGTACGAACGCATCTTCTTTGTTTACGCCGCGAATAATTCTGAATGACGCCCACTCAAATGTAGCGATAACCACCACGAACATAACGCCAACAAGGGCAGCGAGAGGAATCATTTCAATTAGCGGAGCAGCAAATAGAATAAAGCCCAATAATACAACCGCCGCGGTGATACCAGACAAGCGGCCACGGCCACCAGAGTTAATATTAATCATACTTTGGCCAATCATAGCGCAACCGCCCATACCGCCAAAGAAACCGTTTACGGTATTTGCAACACCTTGGCCAACGCATTCTTTGTTACCACGTCCGCGGGTGTCCGTCATTTCATCAATTAATGAAAGGGTAAGAAGCGATTCAATAAGACCAACCAAGCAAAGAATGACTGAGGTAGGCAGAATGATCATGAAGGTTTCCCAGGTGAACGGCACCATAGGAATAGCAAAGCTAGGAAGTTCACCCGCTAGCGTTGCGGTATCGCGCTGGTCAGCTGGTAGCAAATCGCGAACAAAGTCGATTACAGTGCGCGCTTCAAGGTCAAGACCGTGTACTAACAAGGTTACCGTAACAATCGCTACCAGCGACGCAGGTACAGCTTTAGTTAGCTTTGGTAGTAAATAGATAATAGCCATAGTTAACGCCACAAGCCCTAACATCCAATATAGCAGCGTACCTTCCATCCACTGTAATTCACCGGCTGCGTTAGTGACTTTGAACTGGCCTAACTGCGCCAGGAAAATAACAATTGCCAAACCATTTACGAAGCCTAGCATTACCGGATATGGCACCAGTCGAATAAACTTCCCGAGCTTGAAAATACCGCACAATATTTGCAGTAATCCAGCCAAAATAACCGCGGCAAATAAATACTGCACGCCGTGTTGGGCAACCAGTGCCACCATTACAACGGCCATGGCGCCGGTAGCACCAGAAATCATTCCTGGTCGGCCACCAATAGCGGAAGTGATTAAGCCCATCATGAAAGCCGCATAAAGACCAATCATTGGTTCTACGCCGGCTACAAATGCGAATGCAACGGCTTCAGGAACCAAGGCAAGCGCCACGGTAATACCTGATAGCACGTCATTTTTAACGTTGCTGTCTTTACTGGTAATTAAATCGAACATGTTCTCTCAGAAGCTAGGATGTTAAACACAACAACCTACCGTGGCGTACACTGCGTTACAGCAGAACACCAAGTGGGTAGGAGAATTTTTCGGCGATTCTATCACCATTGTTGCTTAAAATCTTTTAATAGATTGTTACTACGGCCTGTTGAACGTTGATGTACAGCAAAGATCAACAAGCCCCCGTCCAAACTACTTGGCGCTTACGTGATAAGCACAAGGCTCTTTGCACCATTTCTAATACTGTGAGCTTGTCAATTTTTCATGTAAGGCCTCAGGGCTTAATTTAATAGCGAATGCTGACAAATTGCATCGTACATGGCATCGTATAAAGGTTTTTATTCACCGCGTCGTTCAATGCGCTTCGATTTCTAATACGGGGCTACGATAAGACGTCGCAATAAGGCACAAGTCTTATTCAACGAGGAGTTAAAGTGGTACCTTATATTCTGACCATTTTGTGCGTGCTAGTGGCAGGCGCTATACATTGGATGTCGCCGAAGGCTTATTGGAAAGCCACTATTATGTCGACCGCCGTTATTTTACTATTTTCTGTAGCGGCATTGTTCATCTTTAAAGCATCAGGAATGCTGGTTAGCGAGCACACAGGCGAGAATGCTGATTTTTCAGGACAAATGCTAACCATCACCACAATGATTGCCTTCTTCGGTTTCTTAATATCGCTGTTTGTAGGCTGGTTTCTTCGCGTAGTCAGAAACTAATTTGGAAAGCAAAACCACATAGTTTGCGAGGCTGCACCATTTTGGCGCAGCCTCTTGCCTCTCAACTTCCCTCTTAACGCCGCTAACCTTCCCGTCCCCCCTTATAAAGTCACCTTAAGTAAAAATTCCAGTCACACCACATGCCGCGAAATGTCAGCACTCCGAGCGTTTTTGTTCACGCTAACGCTTATCTTCATCAATTCTAATAAACAGGGCATAAGTGTTGCTTGGTAGACGTATTGCTCTGCTGAGTGCAGGGGGCTAAGAGCAAAGAGTTTCAAAAAACGTTTCGCCAATAGATGCACTCATCAAGAAAAAATTCGAAACGTGTGCACCAAAGATTAGCAGGCCTTAACATGCTTCATGAACCAGAACAGACCATTGCGCTGTGTAGCGACGCTACTAAGCGCTTTTTGCTAGCGGCAAAGCACGCCGAAATAACTGTGCTTGAGCAATTATCTAGTAATTGTCGAATTGTAATTGCGGTTCGTGAGCTTATTCATGAACTGCAAAAAGAACGTGGGGCCAGCAACATCTTTCTTGCTTCAAAGGGCGAACGTTATAGTGTTGAGCGAATGCAGTATATCGGTGCTAGCGAACAAGCGGAGTCTTTGTTAAAAAGCCATTTAAAGTCCCTATACCTGACAGATGAAATCACTACGGGTAACCCGCGGTTGTTGAGCAGCATTACACTTGCTATGCAGGCGACGGACTACCTGCCCAGACTGAGAGAACAAGTAAGCAAGCAGCTGCTGACACCACTGGAATCCACCCGAGCATATAGTCGCTTAGTGGCCAGTTTACTTACTGTTATCTTTGAAGCAGCAGATATTGCAAGCGACCCAACAATAACCCGCTTACTGGTTGCTCTGTTCAATTTTATGCAGGCAAAAGAATACGCGGGGCAAGAGCGGGCGTGGGGCGCTATTGGTTTCGCAGAAACTCATTTCGATGTTCGCCTTTGTGAAAAGCTAGCCGCACTTCAGCACGCACAAGAACATCACTTCAGTATATTCTGTGAGTTTAGCTGTAAACCGCATAAAGAAGCACTAGAAGCGTTAAACAAAAGCCCTGCCGCAATCGACATAACGCAGCTTAGAAATATGATTGCACAGCTTGGTGACGGCAGTGCGATTTCAAGCGAGATCTCAGAGGTATGGTTTGATGTCGCAACACGACGCATAGATGCAATGCTGGCCATTGAAGTAGCGCTAACTGAAGCCTTAACACAGCAAGCTAACAGTAAAGTTGCTGATGCAAAAAATGAAATGGCCAACCATCAACAACTACTAACGCGCTTTAATGATGAGCACGCCAATGACGGTTCCCCCCTCACCTTATTGTTCGACCCCAGTATGCCAGGCCTTGCGGAAGACACTAAAGAAGACGAGATTAAAACGCTATCACTCAATCAGCAAACTAAAACCTTATCTGCCCATCGCTCTTTTTACGATTTATTGCGTTCACAAGCCCAGCACATAGAAGATATGGGGCGTGAACTTGAGGAAGCTAAGCGGGCAATTCAAGACCAGAAGCTGATAAGCCGGGCAAAGCTGGTTGTCATGGAACAATTTGGATTAAGCGAAAATACCGCGTATCGCCGACTGCAAAAACAAGCGATGAGCGAAAATACGACCATAGCATCTATTGCCGCTAAGGTTGTTAATATTGCAACTAAAAACTCAGCAGGAAGGTAAATGCAAGCTCAACACAAATTCAGACTTTTCGTGTAGCGCCATTTAGTAAGTTTCCACTACAGTATATTTCCATTGTATCGCTATCGCTTTATTTAAGTTCAAACACCTGCTCTACTGGAATAGCAAAATAAGCTGCTATTTTAAGAGCAATAACCACCGAAGGTGTGAAGCGCCCGGTTTCCACGGTACTTATAGTTTTTCTGGAAACACCAATCGCATCAGCTAATTCTTGCTGAGAGATTTTATGTTGCAAGCGGAGCTTATGAATATGGTTATCCAAATCTTCATTCATCTAACTCTTCCTCGCGCAATTTCCATAAAATGGATGTTCCATGGGCAGCCGCGGCTACACCAAGCAAGACTTGAAGCGCATGGGTAACGCCAAAGGGAGCCATGAGATCAGCAAACCATTTGCTATCGCCCCAAAAAGCAAGAATCATTGTGCCGAAAATTAGGATATGACAAGTAATACGCAAGCTAAATGAGCTCACATAGTCCACGTATTCATCGTCAAATGTCAGCGTCCAAAAACCCAAACGAGATATATTTTGGGCGAACTTCATTGATTTAATTCCTAATACTACGCAGTAAACAGCGCTAGCTAATGACGCCAACCCTAGTAACCAGTAAATAACTGAGTCTGTATTGTTAATCGTAGCTAATGCGGCTTTAACTAAAACAAAGAATGCTAAGGCGAGACTGACTTTACCCGTTATTGTCAAATACTCTTGTTCCGTCTCAGGTGGTACTAAAATTGATGTTGCCATTTTTAAATTCCCTATTATTAACGGCGCATTGATGCCGATTAAAGCTCACTGCGTTCTAATGTCACATATGATACCTAAACGGATCATATGTAACCCTTAGGTATCAATGATACCCAAAGGTTACATGTTTGCAAGTTTTTTATGGATTTGATTAATCAAAGCATAGTCTGAAACATTGCGTGCCAATTCGTACAAATATGTATTGCTTTCCAGTTATTTATGAACTTTCAACAAAGGCCAAACAGTAAGCCAATTCTTAGAAGCAAGTCGCTGTTTGAAAACTTCGGGTCTTGGATATTTTGGGTTAATACTTATGGTGCCTGCGAAGTTTGCTTCCAAGCCAAATGGCGCGAGTATGTCTAAATCATCATTGGCTAAAAGGCGAACTGCTACACAGGTTTCTCGTTCTATCCAATAAGAAATAGCGTCGTGGCAATTTTGATAGGGAGCGTGCTCGTGGGCTAGGTGCATCCGCGCTTGATTTTTAACTTGCCAACTAGCTTGGGGTACCATACGCGCTAGCTCGCGTTCAATGGCTTGTTCTTGTGCTTTTAGTCCTAGTTTGGCAGCTACAGAACTTGGTGAGTAAGCTTGCGGTTGAGGTGCTAATTTCAATGCATTATCGGCACCCGCAACACGTTGCGGTGGATTAACGCCACCACTAAAGTAAATCACATCAATATCATTGAGCGGAGTCGGTATAGTTCTTTCGTGTAACTCATCCCATAAGGCATTTCGAACAAAACCAGCACCAATGTACCCTTGCGGTAAATCGAGCGCTCTCAGAGCGCGAAGGCAACGCATTCTGAAAGGGTCCCGCTTGATAACGCCTTCAAGCCGTCTGCGCTTGTCCACGTTTAACCTTCGTCTTTTATACGCAGTTTGCGTTTCCACTTGATGATATAGAAGCAAAAGGCAGCCATGCTGCCACCAGCAAACCACCCTGCAATTATGTCGCTAGGCCAATGCACGCCCAATAAAATGCGGCTTAAGCCAATACAAAAGACAAGAAAGGTGGCTGCCATGTAGATCCACACTTTTACTGAAGCGTTTTGCGTGAAGTACGTTAACAAATAGGCGATATAGAAATAAACAAGCGTAGATAAGGTAGCATGTGCAGAGGGGAAGCTTTGTGTATACACACTCACATCCTGCATGGGCAGCGGAGGACGAGGCCTGTCGATGCCAGCTTTGAGTAAGAAGGTCGTTGCGATCCCCGCAGCGACAGCAATTAGAAAAGTCAGTGCCTTTTTCTTTTCACCGGCCATCGCCAAGGCTCCGGCAACTGAAATCGTGACAAAGACAAGTGCCGTATTACTGCCTAACGCGGTGATATCGCGTAGCGCGTCTTCTTTCCAAGCCGATACATTGCCTGCTTCGCTAATTACATTGAATAACGCATTGTCAAACGTAGTCAGCACGCCCATGTAGACAAACAACATCATAAGCAAAAAACCGGTGCCAAGTAGTAACACCTGAATAGAGGGTGTTTTAATGATGTCTAAGTAAGAGGCTAGCGCGCCGCTGTTTTTCGTTTCACTGCTTGTCATAAATCTACTTCCATTTAGTACAAAAAGAGCGTTATTGGTCGTGCTTGCTACCACCTAGGCAGTTTGGCGATACCATAGATTGCCCACCTCGAGCTTCCCACTCTGTCGGCGTATACGTGTGAAGTGCCAACGCATGAACAGGCCCCTGCAGCGCTTCAGCCGCAAGACCGTTAATTTCTCTGTGTCTCGCTATTAAGCGCTTACCCTCAAAAGCATCACTCACTACCGTTACTTTGAAATGACTCTGAGCCCCCTCTGGAACATTGTGCATAAAACTCTCATCTACAACCTCGAGAAAACTCGGGTTAAGTGCAGCTTCAATCGTAGTTTCCAGAAACGCTTTTACTTGCATTTGGCTTACCTTGTTCTGTGAATAAGATGTCGGAATGTAAGATTAATTCTACCACCGATAGGCTTAGCCGTCTTCGCAATACCGTGCACATAATGACTTTGTGTTGTTCCTGCCATAATTAATACACTGCCGTGCTCAAGCACCTGTGTATACTTTTCCTTTGTTTCTTTGTGCTTAAAAACAAAGGGCCTTGCTTCACCTAAGGTGACGGATGCAATAACCGGGTTTATACCCAACTCAGGCTCATCATCTGAATGAAAGCTCATGCTATCTTGTCCGTCACGATACCAATTCGCTAACACACTGTTGAACTTTGTATTTTGGGTTGCAGCACATAACGCTTCACAACAATCCTTAATGCTTAAAAGGCTGTTCGTCCACGGATTTGGCGACATGGTTAAATTCGAATAGGTATAGGTGCAATCGTCATCGCCGTGCCAGCTCTGAAGGCGGGGAATTTTTACCGGCTTGCCAAACAATCTGATCGAGTCCTGACGCCAGGGTAACTCGGCCTTCAGTAACTCAAAAAAAGTATCTGCATCATTTTTTGATAGCGCGTGAGGAAAATAAGTGACATCGCCCTCTGACAGCGGGAGCTTATGAGATGAGCTATTATTTTCTGGGGTCTCGAAAAGAGAAAACTGCATGCGTAACTATGATATTTCCGGTGATTTTTAATTTTGGCTATGGGCACTTGATCTCAAAAGTGCTTAAACACACCTTTGAAGTTCCCCTAATTACACCTTAATTACGCATGCATTGCTAATGTGGATTTTTCTGCGAGCTATAAAAGTGATTCTTTCACCATTACATTGTCACCATCAACATTGCACGGCATAAGAATGACACGTTATTGGTTAGAGCCGCGTGGCTGATATGATAAGATAGGCAGCGCGTACATAAACCAAATAGGCATTCCCAAAAGTATGTGAGTGCTTTGAGCCATCTCTGAAAACAGACTCCAATGAATACAGAATTTATTTTTGCCGACCGACAATTTTCGCTTATTCGCTACCCTGAAAAGCACCAGCACATAAGCCTTCAAGCATGGGATAGCGCTGATGAACTCGTTATTGAGCACATTGAGAACTTATTAAGTGAAGCGTCGCTTTCAATTGGCAGTGGTGACAATGATGGCTCAATGATGATTTTTAACGACGATTTCGGCGCGTTAGGTTGTTGGTTTTCGCACTTAGCACCTTACTGGGTATCTGACTCCTACATATCTTTGCGATCACTCTCTGAGAATTTAAAAGCCAATCATTTACTGGGTAACGCAGAAACGAGCAATAAAAACGGCCTGCTAACCGCGCCGCTGAAAACCTTGACTAGCGTGCAAAGCTTAACGTTTAAGCCAGAAAAGGCGCCGAGTCTTGTTGTGCTGAAGGTCCCCCGCGCCCTTGCACTTCTTGAACAGCAGCTTATTGATTTACAAAAATATATAACACCTGACACGCGTGTTATCGCAACCGGTAAAGTGAAGACCATCACAAAATCCGTACTCAACCTATTTGAACGATATATTGGCCCCACCACCACGTCCCTTGCCAAGAAGAAATCGCGGCTTGTGTTCGCTTCGCCTCGTGAGTCAATAAAACTATCTGACTCGCCCTATCCGACGCGCTGGCAGTGTAAAAGTACGATGGGAACGGCGTTAACTATAGACAATCTGGCGAATACGTTTTCCCGACAGTCATTAGATATAGGCGCTCGCATTATGCTTGAACATATGACGGTGAGCGCTAATGATGTGGTGGTAGATTTAGGCTGCGGCAACGGAGTACTGGGGGTTAATGCCCTTTCTCTTGCCCCTGATGCCAGAGTAATATTTGTGGATGAGTCGTATATGGCATTAGAAAGTGCCAGACTCAATGTGCTCAATAACTTCCCGGATAAAATTGATCAATGTGAGTTTGTTGCAAGTAATTGCCTTGAAACATTAATCAATAGAGAGAATAAACCTGCTGTTACCAAAATTTTGTGTAACCCACCGTTTCATCAACAAAACGCAATCACTGACCATATTGCATGGCAAATGTTCACTGATTCCCGGGACGTACTTATTAAAAGCGGTCACTTAGTGGTAGTTGGTAATCGACACCTCGACTATCACATTAAACTTAAAAAGTTGTTTGGTGGCGCTAAGGTACTTGCGAGTGATAAAAAGTTCGTTATCTTAGGCACTGCAAAACGCTAAGCGATTAAAAAACGTGCGCGAATTAAGGAATACAATCAAAGGCATTTTTATGAAGAAAATACTTTTATCACTGCTAACCGCCATCATGCTAATTGGCAGCAGTTCACCCGTTATGGCCAAGAAAGACGATGGGTCTCAGGTTCAGCCTGATAACTATTACCCTCGGGTGAAAATAGAAACCACCATGGGCGATATTGTGGTTGAACTGGACAGAAGACGTGCGCCAATTACCGTAAATAACTTTCTTCGTTATGTTGATAAGCGCGCCTACGAAGACACCATTTTTCACCGCATCGTGCCTGGTTTTGTTGTGCAAGGTGGTGGTTATACGGCTGACTTCAACGGCAAGTCGAACTTTCCAGATATCTTCAATGAGTCTGGTAACGGTTTGACTAACGATCTGCACACTATTGCAATGGCAAGACAAGGTGACCCGCATACCGCAAACCGACAATTTTTCTTCAACGTGAATGACAACAGCAGCTTAAACCCCGGAAGAGACTGGGGCTACGCGGTTTTTGGCGTAATTGTTGAAGGCGAAGATATTGTTGATGCCATGTCGGAAGTAGAAACTGAATATTCGATTCGCCTTAACGCGAATAACGTACCCATTGAGCCGATCATTATTAAAAAGATGACCGTGTTACCGCCCTTATAGCGATTAACAGATACAAGCAGCCATAAAGAGCAATGCTCTATGGCTGTAATTCCAACCTGAACAAATGCTGTTTTGGGAAGGTTTTGTCGAAGTAAAAGCCCTGCTTGTTAAATCCTAAGCGCTGTAAAAGCTTCTGCGACGCCATATTTTCTGGGTGCGTCATGGCTGTTAAAAAACGATAGCCCTTAGACGCAGACCACGCAATAACACACTGACATGCCTCGTAACATATACCCTTACCTCTTGCTTCAGGCAGCATGGCAAAGCCTAAATCTGGACATTCAAATGCAAAGCGATTGAAGAGACCACAAACCCCTAACGGTTGTTTGGTTTTGGTTAATTCAACAGCAAGCAGGCCATACCCCCACTCTTCGCGCTGCGCATTCGTTTTGCCAATGTAATCACACGCATCGTCCACTGTATTAACGTTCTTACTTCCAATGAATTTTAGCCATAGCGGGTCCTGCTGCAGAGCGAGCACCCAATGTTTATCATTATAAGTCAGTGGCCGTAGCGTTATTTTATCGTTTGTAAAAATAGCGGTGTTTGTGTTCACACTAGTCCTTTTGGCAAAGTTTTTATGACGCGCATGTAGTGCTAGTTTTGTACCTCTGCAGGCTAATATATAGCTAGAAGTAAGACTTAAGGCAAACAATATTCCTTTGATAGAAGCCTGTCTATGTGCTCAAGGTGATCTGGGTTCACCGCTGCCGCGCGAGGGTATTTTGGGTCCGCTCTGTCATTTACTCTTGGGTGCTCCCACAACGATGTATGGACGATAAACCGCTCGGCTTCCTCTGCACCACCGTGCTCTAAGCATCCACTCAAGCATGTATCTACGTACGTTTGATGTACAGGATAGGCGTCATTTGCCTGTGCACAATCGAGTGTTTCGCAAATCCAAAAGGTAAATTGTGCAAGCACATCGTCTAGAGACTCAGACCCCTTGTGTTGATGAAAATTGAGTGCTTTAGCGCTTACTTCGACAAACCGATAGTCTTTTTCTCTCTCCTGTAAGGCAGGGTTAATTTGTGTTGGGATAAGTTGGGCGTTTAATTTGCTATGCGCATTGACCACGGCGCCAACGTAGGTCTGTTTTTCATGAAGACTACGCGTCACCCATGCCCTTTCGAAGCCAAAAACCGTCACAGGGAGCCCTTGTGTAAAAATGTTGGAGTAGCGCTCTCGGCTGTTTTTGCTTAGTAAGCTTCCGTAACCTAACACCATGTGTTTTTCGGTTTGCGTACTTAACCAATTCGCTATTTCATTCATTTTCACCTCTACTTCACAACCGCTCGACGTTTACCATCTTAAGCATGTTTATCTTTGCAGTTTATTCAACTGGAAAAAATCGTACTGACCACTTTCCCCTAGTATAAAAAAAGGCGATGTACTGAGAGCCCCAATACATCGCCTTGTATACCGCAGTGGAGTTGTTTAATTAAAACAACGCTCTCACACCCATAGTAAAGTTTCTACCTGGAAGCGGTGCTTGGTCTTTTAAGAAAGATGTATGAACACGGGCTTCCTCGTCAGTTAGGTTTTCACCGCGCGCAAACACTACCCAGTCAATGCCCTGTGTGCCAAATTCATATTGCACGCTTGCGTTAACCAAGATGTAACCGTCGGTTGCAGTCTCAAATGACGCAACGTCGTTTTGGTCGTCGTACCACGTAAAGCCCACGTCAGCACTTAAACCATCGTTCACGTAGCTTAATTCACTACCAAAGCGCATAGGCGGCGTGCGCGGAAGGTTGTCGTCTTCTATTTCTGCGCGGATATAGTCACCAAATACGGTTAAACGTAGCGTGTCTGATAAATCAACGTAAGTTTCTGCTTCGAAGCCCCAAATGTCAGCGTCAGCTTGTTGGAAGTAATAGATAGGCAAGCCTTCTTCATCGCCGTGTTCATCATGTCCATGTTCTTCGTGCTCGCTTTCTAATCCTTCCTCTTCGTGCTCATCGTGTTCTTCGTGCTCGCTGAGCGCAATTAAGCCTGTGCTTGTTTGGAAGATATAGTCATCTGCCTGATTGTAGAAGAAAGACGCACTATAGCCCCAGCTACCGGTAAACTTACGGAAAGTAATATCTAGGTTGGTACTAACTTCTTCTTTTACGCCTTTAAGTGTTTCTTCGATATGGCCTTCTTCATCCATATCAAATACTAAACCCACTTCGTAGCTTTGGGTTGCTAAATGCTGGCCAGCAGAGAAAAGTTCTTGCTGACTAGGCGCACGCTCACTGCGTGACAACGTAACGGCAACCGAGTGACCTTCCTGGTATTCCCAGTTAGCGCCCGCTGAAAGCGATAGGCTGGTAAAGTCGTAGTCAGGGAAGTTGAAAGCAACAGCATGCTCCTCGCCTTCATGCTCATCATGCAATACGTCAAGTTCCACTTCGCTGGCATCAGCATCTAATGTCGTTCGCTCTAGTCGGCCACCAAGCTCAAAGGTTACATTACCTACTTTCTTTTGTTCTATAAGATAAAGTGCGTAGCTCGATGTAGTATTAGCTGGGGTAAAGGCTTCTTCGCCCACGGCATTGTAATCGCTATGATTAAACTGTAGCCCGAATACGCCGTGCCAGCCGTTCACTTCTTCGTGATAAGCAGACAGGCGAATGTCGCTCGATTCATTTGTGAATACCGTGCCTGGCTCACCGTCTTCAATCTCAGCATGTTCGTAATCGGTGTAAGCTGCGGCAAATTTAAGGTTAGTTATTCCTTCAAAGGGTGAATGCCACTCACCGGCTGCTTGATAACGGGTCATATCTACATCAAGTAACACGCCTTCTTCAGCGTGTTCTTCATGATCATGTTCTTCAAGATCGTGGTCTTCGCCCTCATGCTCTTCCTCACCATGAGCATGGCTATAGCCAGGTACGCCATATTTGTTGTCGAGTTGTTCCACAGCGAAACCGAAGTAGCCTTCTTCGGCCACGTAAGATAAACCTGCAACGACGTTACGCGTCTCCATTGCGCTGCTTTCTAGCACACCGTTTGGTTCATCCTCATCGGGATCGATAGACGCAAAGCCCGGAATATCCGCGTTATCTGTATCGCGATAAAATCCGTCGACATGCCATGCAATATTGCCACTGCCACCCGTTACATCTGCACGGGTATACGAGCCGTTATTCACTGTGCTATAGCTAGTTTCAGCTTCGCCTTCTACGCCGTCTATCTGATACTGAGGAATACGTTTGTCAACCACGTTCACCACACCACCAATAGCGCCACTACCGTATTGAAGCGTTGCAGGACCGCGAAGTACTTCCACCTGCGTTGCACTTGAAAGTGTGGTGGCGACATTGTGATCTGGACTTACTCGAGATACATCAGATACATCCAAACCGTTTTGAACAATCTTTACGCGCGGGCCATCGTTACCGCGAATAACTGGGCTGCTTGAAACTGGGCCAAAATAAGTGCTGTGCACACCAGGCGCGTTTTTGAGGGTTTCGCCTAAAGTTGGCGCTTCTATCTTACGTAATTTTTCCGCACCAATTACGGTAACTGGCGTAACAGATTCCAGTACTGATGATTGAAGCGCATTGGCGGTAACTACGATATTTTCGACGGATGCAGGCTTTAAAACGAAGTCTACATTTTGATCCGTATTTACGTCGCCTAAGTCGTTATCACCATGAATGTAGTTTGAAGAATAAACATGTAAATGAATATGTGGCTGCTTTACATCATCAAATCGATAAATACCATTTGCATCGGTGTATGCTACACGGCGACTGCCTTCGATTTTTACTTCAGCCCCTGCAACAGGTTGGCCTGCCGTGTCGGTGACTTTTCCCGTTACTGTGGTGGCATACACAGGCGCACTTAACAGCCCCGCTATGGACAAACTTAGCAGCGAACGCATTTTCATGGGTATTCCTCTGAGGATGTTATAACATTATCTAGTGATGTTATAACATTTTATCCATTACCCATTGCTTGTCAACCGCTACTTTACTCACTTAATCTTATGTTTTTGCAATTTAATCGGACGCCCTACTGAAACCCAGGGTTTAAGAAATTCATAGCTTATTGGGCACGAAGGTACTAAGCCCTACTCACTGTGAAATTGATCACTTCTTGAATATGCTTCGCATTGATTTTAAGCATTAACAGCCTGTCGATGCCCAGCGCCACACCGGCACAGGCAGGCAAACCTGCATCAAGTGCACTTAAGAAGTTCTCATCAATAGGCTTAGTGGGAAGGCCATGTTCTTCGCGCTTTCTGTTATCCGTTTCAAAACGCAGTCGCTGCTCTTGTGCTGCACTGAGCTCATTAAACCCATTGGCGAGTTCAGCGCCTTGGTAATACACCTCAAAGCGTTCGGCAACCCGTTCATCAGCGGAGCTTAGCTTGGCAAGCGCCGCTTGAGAAGCAGGGAAATCGTAGATGAAGCACGGTTTTTCGTTACCGATTTTAGGTTCGATTACATAGCTGAATAACAATTGTAACTTGCTGTCATAGCTTAGATTTTGCGGCGCATGAATATCTATGTTCTGCTCTTTCATTGCCTTTAGCAAAACGTCGTTATCAGCACTTAATGGGTCAATTTTTAAATAGGTTTGAAAAGCTTGCTGATAGGTCATCTTATCGGCCGAGGCCGTGTTTAAGGTTTCTTGCAGCAAGGCGTCAACCTCGTCCATTAGCGCAAAATGATCAAAACCTAAGCGGTACCACTCTAGCATGGTAAACTCAGGGTTGTGCCAGCGGCCTTCCCCTTCATGGCGAAACGCTTTACACACTTGATAAATACTACCGCTGTCAGCGCACAGTAACCGCTTCATAGCATATTCAGGGGAAGTTTGAAGATACAGCGTAGTTGGCTTACCGGATGAGGCAAAATTGAATTGTGTATCAAACGCATCTAAATGCTCATCGGTAACCGTACCGTTTGAAAGTAAAGGCGTATCGACCTCTAACACGTTTCTTGCGTAAAAAAACTCACGGATTGTTCTGAGTAATTCTGCTCGCGCAACACGGGCTTCATGAGTGGTAGTAGGCTGCCAAGATTGCATGTATTCAAACCTAAGAAGAATAGCTAAAACAAAAAACCGGCACACAAAGGCACCGGCTTTACACGTAAACAGAATGTCTCAGATATTATTTTTGTGCGCGAGACACGTATTCGCCAGAGCGCGTATCTACACGGATAACTTCGCCTGTTTGAACGAATAGAGGAACGCGAACAACTGCACCAGTGCTAAGCGTTGCTGGCTTACCGCCTGTACCCGCTGTATCACCTTTAAGACCAGGATCAGTTTCAGTGATCTCTAGCTCAACAAAGTTTGGTGGCGTAACCGTGATAGGTGAACCGTTCCACAATGTAATGGTACAAACGTCGTTTTCTACCAACCACTTTTTATTCTCACCCACTGCTTTTTCGTCTGCAGCGATTTGTTCGAATGTATCGTTGTTCATAAAGTGGTAGAATTCGCCGTCGGTGTACAAGTAGGCAAGCTCCGTATCCATTACGTCAGCGCCTTCTACTGATTCACCTGAGCGGAAAGTTTTCTCTAAAACTTTACCTGAAATAAGCTTGCGGATTTTTACGCGGTTAAACGCTTGGCCCTTACCCGGCTTTACGTATTCGTTTTCTAGAATGTTGCAAGGTTCGCCGTCCAGCATGATTTTCAGGCCGCCTTTGAACTCGTTAGTGCTGTAATTAGCCATAATTCCTCTGTCTAAACATAAGGTACAAAAAGTTTCGTGGAACAAATAATACCTAAAAAACCGATTTCTGTAGAGCATAACTGGCAAAAAGAATTAGCAAGTAGCTTTACCGATCCTGCAAAGCTGTTGCAACACTTAGGTTTAGACCAAGAAAAATACGCCCAACACATTAAAGCGCGTCGACTTTTTCCTATGCGTGTTCCACGACATTTTGTGGATCTGATGGAGAAAGGCAATCCACACGACCCGCTTTTTTTACAAGTCATGCCGCTCAGCGATGAATTCCTAACATCACCCGGTTATAGCGAAGACCCGTTAGACGAGCACGACACCGCAGGCAAAGGCATACTGCACAAATACGATTCTCGCGTGTTGTTAATGGTTCGCACCGGCTGTGCAGTAAACTGCCGGTACTGTTTTCGCCGCCATTTTCCTTACGCCGACAATGCGGTAAGTAAGCACCAATGGCTTGATGTGCTTGAATACCTTCGCAGTAATAACAAAATTAATGAGGTGATTTTTTCAGGTGGCGACCCACTGATGGCGAAAGATGATTATTTGTCGTGGTTAGCCAACGAAATTGCCGCCATTCCCCATATAAAGCGCCTGCGTATTCATAGCCGCCTCCCCGTGGTACTGCCAGAACGAATTAGCCATGACTTTGTTGAATGGTTTACCGCATTGCCGCTTCAAAAAGTATTGGTGCTGCATGCAAACCACGCAAATGAGATGTCAGAAACGCTAAAATCCCGATTAAACACATTACGAGAAAGAGGTGTGACCCTGCTCAATCAGTCGGTATTGCTAAAAGGTGTGAACGATTCAGGTGATGCAATTAGTGATTTAAGTGAAACCTTGTTTGAGGCTGGTGTTCTGCCCTATTACTTACACGTGTTAGATAAAGTGCAGGGTGCAAGTCATTTTTATGTGAGTGATGATGAAGGTCGCCAGATTATGGAAGAAGCGATAAAGCGTCTGCCGGGCTTCTTGGTGCCAAAACTGGTGAGAGAAATTGGCGGTCAACCCGGCAAAACGCCTATCGACTTAAAGTTGCATCCCTAACTTACGCGAAGGTATCGACGTTGGCGCCTAACGCGGGGTTTGAAGATGACGATTTTGGTACGTCAGAAGCTGATTCCAGCAACTGAAGCGACGCTTGTCCCTCTTGCTCTTGTTGGCTTTTAGCCAACTTAAGAGAGGCCAACTCAAGTGACGCACCGGACGTTCCAGAGGCACTAGTACCTTGTAGATCCATACCATTTTCCTTTGTTGCTTGTAGCAAAGTAAAAAAATGGGCAGAATTGCCCACCCTTACGGCGTGTTGTCCTTTACATAAACAGCGAGCGGTTTAATTACCCGCAGACCATGTAATTTACAACTGACTACAGGTTATCGGCCTTGAAAGGCGAAACTTTAACCATTATTTACCGTTATACATTTGCCGCAGCGTAAACAATAGCTGCGCAGTATATGAACATTGAGTGTGCGGCTAGCACGTACACCGGATTACATTAGAAACAAAAGGCATGACCATGCAACAGAGCCAAGAGATGCAAGCTGTCCATCAACAACTTCAAGAAACACTTCAAACGCTGCACCGCAAAGCCGTTGATGCCGACCAAATACTAGATAGTTTACAGCGCGATCAAAAAGGTAAGTTTGCAGCCGTATTCGCAGATGACAGCGGCTTTAACACATCAGCCAAGCGTTTTGGCCCGTATGTACAAGAAATTGCGAACGACTGGCAATCGCTAAAGGAACTGGATGAAGATGCGGCCAAACAAGCTCTAGCGCCATTAGTAAAAAAAATAGAGTTGGCGCTTGTGACCATTGGGCAATTTCAGCAGTCGTTGTCTAAAAGCTAGTACGCACGAATATAGATATGAAAAGGAAAGCCCGCTTTTTTCGCGGGCTTTATTGTATTTCCTGCTTTCTTACAGCGCACTCTTCCACGCCTTACTGATTATTTTTGATAAAGCGGCAACAAACCAATTCTACGCTTAATTTCCTGTACTTCTTTCAAATAGGCTTCACTGTCTACCCGCTGATACTGCTCGGTAAATACTTGCTTACTTAAACCTTCAGGCAGCCCCTCTATAGGTGGGATAATTTCAAGTTCACTTTGAATGCGCGCCATAGCGTTTTGTACATCCATCGCGGTGCTTGGATGGGTAGCAACCTTTGCAAATTCAGTACCCGACATATCTGCCGCTAAGTCTACAAAACTATAGCCCGAACCACCGTTGCCCCGGTCCATTAGTTCTTTAAACTCGCCAATTGCTAAGGACATACCTTGTTCAGCCATTAACTCTAATGCAGCAGAAATAATGAAGTGACGAGCCAAATCGTTGCGTTTGTGCAGCACAGCACCTCTGCGAGGCTTTAACGCCTTTTCGGAATCTGGCTGTATGTCGCCCACCAGAGCCCCAACACGATGATGCCCAACGTAAACCGCTAAAGCGAGGATTACCGCATTATTATGCAGTACTGCATCATCAGGGGATTGGCTTTGCTCTCTCGCTCGTGCCATCCCTTCGCGCAAGTATTCAATAAGGGATACAGGTTTACTTGATAAGGCTATTTCTCTGCCAGACAAATAACGTAAATAGTACGCAGATAACTGCTGAAGCTCGGTCTGTTCGCTTACCGACATATTCGACGCCACCACGTTTAACTCGCTTAGCAGCTCATCTAATCGCCCGACATCTAAAGTAAGCTCACCGCTTCGCATGGTTACACGTTCCACCCTCGATAACGCAATGGTGGCTATTTTTGATTGCGTATAAGAGTTCACCGTACGCTCTAAAAACCCAAGTAAAAAACGACCCGGAATGGTTAAGTCACCAACTTGGACTTGCTCTATACGCAAGCTATCTCCAGGCAGCACTAGCGCTGACGCATTTACGTAATACCCCGTATTGTTGATAGCGTAAGTGACATTAATGGTTCCCGCCACCGGCGTAATATTCACTACGCCCTTAAAATCAGGTAAAGCACGCTGTAACACACCCACTAAGCTTTCGACTTGGGTTTCGGTGAGCGTAACTTGATGCCCCTCTTCTCGGCGGGAAAACGCCTGTTGCAGCTGACCGAGGAGTTCATTAACGCTATCAGCACCATCTAGCTGCGTGGGCGCTGTCGATGCGACTAATGGCGCTTTTTGCACAGCCATAACCGTAATCGTAGCAACGCTTACTACAAGCAGAACAACAATGATGGCAAGAGTAATCAAAAGCCATTTTACGCTACGCAAAATCATGAGAAATCAGCTGTACCTGTCATTACAATGAATAAGAAATAAGTTAGCGCCTCTGGCGTTCTTTGCTGTAAAACAAAGAAAGTTACGCCCTAACGTGCTGGTTATACTACGTTATCTATTTTCGCGCCACCAGTGACAAGTGGCACGACAAGTCGGCAATTAACCTCCACCGCATTCGCTAAAAAACGAGTTCGCAGTCCACCCAGTCTTTCAAGCTTTTATACCCCACTGTGGCACCAGACAAGTCATGATGTTTCGACAAATCCGTGGGTATCACAACGCAGGCTAGGTTTGCAGCAAGTGCTGCTGTCATGCCGGTTTGCGTGTCTTCAATTGCCACACATTCACCTGGTATTTTTCCTAGCTTGTCCATTGCAAGCGCGTAACAATCAGGTGCTGGTTTGCTGTTTTCGACATCTTCCACGGCAACCACGCAAGAAATATAAGCACTTAAACCATACTGAGATAAGGTTTTCTCCACCGACTTTTTACTTCCCCCTGTCACAATCCCAATGGTGTAACCTTTGTTTGCACAATGTTCAATGGTTTCTTTAGCAAACGGCATTAAGGGAAAAGCTTGCTTATCTAAGTAGTCGCTAATGCTTTTGTGTTTTTGCTGTGCTAGCTGCTGCGGCGCTATACTAATATTAAAATGTTCGACGAGATCGACAGCATTTTGCTTTACAGGAATACCCGCCATCACTTCACAATAAAAATCCTCGCTCAGTTCAACATCGTACTTCAGCAAAATGTCTTTCCACAGGTCAAAATGTACGGATTCTGAGTCAATAAGGGTACCGTCGTGATCAAATAACAGCGTTGTGGTTTTATCGCTTACCGCTAACTGGCGGGTTGATGAAGAAACTGAGTGCAATGCCAAAATAAACCTCCTTGCTAGTTCAATACCGGTTTTGAAAACATATTGGGTGTCATCGATACCGAAAAAACGATAACACCTTTAGCTCCTGCTGCAGTGCTTTGTTAATAGTGATTGTTTGCATGCCATATGTCAGAACATGCCAGAACAGTGCCAGTCCTGTGATACACTAGGGCATTCACGAGCTAGAACATTTTCAACGTGGAGCAAATTGGGTGCTTTACCACATACTAGGCTTTGCCAGTGCCGCGCTGTTTTTACTGACATGGTTAGGATTATGGTCACAAATTAAGGCCATGACGCGCTTTCACGTGCCCGTTTCTAGCGAAAGTGACGATGCTAACCACAGTCTGTCACTTAACCAGTTTGGCTCTAGCTATTTTGCCTTTTTCTCAATTTTCCTATTTGGCATTTCGGTAGAGCCTTTCAACCATTACTTGGTGTGGACACGATTTGGCGCGCTCATACTTACTCTCATTATCATTTGGAAAATATGGCAACACAGGCGCACTACAATTTCAGGTTACGTTGCCGCTGTTGCCCTGCTAGCTCTCATTGGCGGCACACTTTCCATTGCATTTCGCCCCTTCCCAATTCTTGCTCAGCTTGGCGCAAACACCTTAATGCTGGTCGTAACCGTCATCTTATTTCAAGGGTCTCTGCATCAATGGCTTGTACTGCAGCGCAGACAAAAAGTAGGCTCTCTGTCATTTTCGTTGTTTCGCAATATCTTGATAAAAGACGTTAGCACTTTACTGTTTGGGCTAACAATGCCATTAAGCCAAAGCTGGCCGCTGCTTATCTTAAATGGTACGAGCGTAATTATGCGCGGAAGTATTTTGTTGCAGATGCACAAACTAAAACGCCGAGAACTTCCCGTGTCAGGGTAGTTTCTCGGCGTTTCAACATTAAACTATTAAGCAGAGTGTTCTGCACACGCTTCTGTGCACAAACATTAAAGTGGCGTGTTACAGTACCACTTCAGCCATATTACCTTTACTTTCGAGCCATATTTTACGGTCGCCAGAACGCTTCTTAGCAAGCAGCATGTCCATCAGCTCCATCATTTCTTCAGCGTCTTCAATGGTCAGCTGAACAAGTCGACGGGTATTCGGATCCATGGTTGTTTCGCGAAGCTGTAGCGGGTTCATTTCACCCAAGCCTTTAAAGCGCTGTACGTTGACTTTACCGCGTTTTTTCTCCGCTTCAATTCGGTCAAGGATGCCCTGCTTCTCGCCTTCATCTAGCGCGTAGTACACTTCTTTGCCTACATCTATTCTAAATAGCGGCGGCATAGCAACATACACATGGCCTTGCTCTACCAAGGTTCTGAAGTGACGAACAAAGAGCGCACATAATAAGGTAGCAATGTGTAGCCCATCAGAGTCAGCATCGGCAAGAATACAAATTTTACCGTAGCGTAAACCAGACAGGTCGGTTGAATCTGGGTCGATACCCAGCGCAACTGAAATATCGTGAATTTCCTGTGATGCCAGCACTTGAGAAGAGTCGACTTCCCAGCTATTCAGGATTTTACCGCGCAGCGGCATAATTGCCTGAAACTCTCGGTCTCGCGCTTGCTTGGCCGAGCCCCCCGCCGAGTCACCCTCTACTAAAAACAGTTCAGAGTAAGAAATATCTTGCGATGAGCAGTCGGTCAGTTTGCCTGGAAGTGCAGGCCCTTGAGTGACCTTTTTACGCGCAACTTTTTTGGTTTGACGCAGACGGCGCTGTGCATTGTTGATACACATTTCAGCAAGCGCTTCAGCAATTTCAGTGTGTTGGTTTAACCAAAGGCTGAATGCGTCTTTCACTACACCTGATACAAACGCACTGGCCTGACGTGAAGACAGGCGCTCTTTAGTCTGCCCGGCAAACTGTGGGTCCTGCATCTTAGTCGACAGGATATAAGCACAGCGGTCCCAAATATCATCAGGCGATAACTTAACGCCACGGGGCATTAAGTTTCTAAATTCGCAGAATTCGCGCATTGACTCCAGTAAGCCTTGGCGCAACCCATTGACGTGTGTACCGCCTTGCGCTGTAGGAATAAGGTTAACGTAGCTTTCCGTTACCAAATCTCCACCTTCAGGCAACCACATTACAGCCCAATCGGCGGCTTCTGTATTGCCGCTGAATGTACCCACAAACGGCGTGTCAGACGGTAAGGTTTCAAACTCTTCTACCGCTTGGTAGAGGTAGTCTTTAAGGCCATCTTCGTAATACCACTCTTGGCTTTCTTTGGTAATCTTGTTGTCGAAACGAATGCGCAGACCCGGGCTTAACACCGCTTTAGCGCGCAAGTTGTGCACAAGTCGGCTGGCTGAGAATTTTGCCGAGTCGAAATATTGCGGGTCAGGCCAGAAGTGAACACGGGTGCCTGTATTGCGTTTACCGCAGGTATCGATTACTTGTAAGTCTTCGACTTTGTCGCCGTTTTCAAAGGCAATTTGGTATACGTTACTGTCTCGTCGAATAGTCACTTCTACGCGGGTTGAAAGCGCGTTAACTACCGAGATCCCTACCCCGTGAAGACCACCAGAAAAGGCATAGTTTTTGTTTGAAAACTTACCACCTGCGTGAAGTTTACATAGAATAAGCTCTACGCCTGATATTCCCTCTTCAGGGTGAATATCTACCGGCATACCACGACCATCGTCGATAACTTCTAACGATTGGTCTTCATGCAAAATTACTTTGATATTAGAGGCATGCCCAGCAAGCGCTTCATCCACACTGTTATCGATGACTTCCTGACCCAAATGATTCGGGCGGGTAGTGTCGGTATACATACCAGGGCGGCGTTTTACGGGGTCGAGGCCGTTTAAAACCTCGATAGCATCTGAATTGTATTGATTTGACATAGTTATGGTTGTTATTTAAGCCAGCGACAAAGAAAGAGATACGCAGCACTAAGGTTAGCTATATAGTATAGCGCCGCACAGCAATATGTTTGATGTTAGCAGGGCTAGTAAAGACTGGCAATGCGCTTATTTCAGCAAAAACTCGGCAATAGCAGGCAAGTGATTTTCGTAGCCTACAAAGCTGTGATCGCCACCCTCTTCAATAACCAGGTGACTTTGCGCGTACTTTTCTTCAGCCAAACGGTAATCCAACGTTTCATCTTCTGTCTGAAGCAACACTTTGTAACTGTTTGGTTCTTTGATTGACGCTGCCTCTAACGCTTGAATTACCCCTATATCGCTTTCAACTATTTCAAACTTTTCCTTGCTGTAAGGATTTTCATGAGTGCCGATAAAGCCTTGCAACAGCTCGTAGGGGCGAACTGCAGGGTTAATTAACACCGCTTTGCCTCCAAATTTTTCAAGCAAAAACGTAGAGAGATAGCCCCCCATTGAACTACCTATAAGCTTCAGCCCGTTTTCAAGCAGAGCTGGAGTGTTCTCAATAAGTGAAATTAGCTGGCCTTCTACTTTACTGGGGAAATTAGACAGCTCTGGAATATGTAGGGTAACGTTTGCGTGATGCTGCTCAAAATACGCTTTTGTGGCTTGCGCCTTAATGGATTTCGGCGAACTTAAAAAGCCGTGAAGATATAAAATGTGCTGCATGTTTTTCTCTATTCTGTGTTCTCTGTTTCTATATTTAATATGGACTCGATGAGAGTTCAAAACTGTTCTTAACGCCAAATACTTCCAAAACAGCCACGCTTAAGCAAAGAGCGCGAAAGCTAAACCCGAACAACCTTAACGCCCACCGAGCCACCATCCATTAAGCTCATCACCTGATACCCTGGCGCTTCATTGCTAACACCGAATTCGGGACGCATTTCCCATTGCCAACAGGTAGATGGGCTTGCGTAAGAAAGCGTTTTGTTCACTCCTATTTGCTGGCGCAATGGCGAATGCACATGGCCGTGAATGACAGCTTTCACTTGTGGATGTTCGTCTATTAACGCGGCTATCTGTTGCCCGTTAGCTAACGAGTGCTTATCCATCCAACTGTTTGAAGGCAATATGTGGTGATGAAGTGCAACGAGATGATTGGCCTGTGGTGACCTAATTAGCGCTTGTTCTAGCGCCTGTATATCGCTTTCTTTTACTTCCCCGGCTGCCGTTTGCTTATTGGTTATAGCGCGGGTATCCAGGCCGTGTATTTGCCAATTGGGAAAGCTTATCGGGTCATTGCTCTTTAAATGACGGCTGCTAAGATATTTTTCAAAGTACGGATTATTATCGTGGTTACCCGCCAGCACAAACCATTCTATATTTGCTGGCTCAATATATTGCTCCATCAATGCGATAAAATGCTCGTAGCTCTCAGGTGAATTATCGCCACTAATATCCCCAGTCACTAGCACAAGTACTTGGTGCTTTGCTCTCTGTTCTGGCTCGCTGGCAGCTCTTTGAGCAACGTGATTTTTAATATAAGCGCTATCAACAACATATTCTCGAACGCTACTGAGCACGCGTGCTAGCGATTTATAGGGCGCTATACCCGCATATCCCGTTTTATTTTTATCTTTCAGTAAGTGGCAATCACTGAGTTGTATAAGTGTAATCACGCTTCAGAGGTAACATTTGAGGAGTGTTGCAAACAGAAGTTTAGCCACTCAGCTAAAAAGATGTTCACCATATGCTTTTCGTTGCGCTGGCGCATCTTTAAGTTCGGATACTCGTAAGAGGGTTCGAGCGCTCCCGTATTTTGGCTATTGATAACCTCCGCCATGCGAGCGTCGTGATATAGGCGCACCGTCATACTAGGCGTTAAGTAAGACGGCATGTCTTTAGTGGTTTGCTTAATACTTAATGTACTGGTGTAGCGAGCAGACTCCACAATGCGTATTTCATAAGACAGGCCCACTCCTACCGAAAATTCATAGCTCAAATCTTCCGTATCGCAATCAGGCAAAATTCTTAGAACATGGGAGTAGTTCAGTTCGCAAAGCGCCTGCATGGAAGGAAGATGAGGTACATATTTTCGTTGGTTGCGTTGAGTCACGATGTCTGCCACTGCTCCAGAAGTTGTGTTTTGTGCATAAAGAACCATTGTAGCGCAATTACCGCTGCGGCGTTGTCAATATGGCCATTCTCCAACCATTCAAGGGCTGTGTTCTCTTTAATGCGATGCACT
Organism: Alteromonas alvinellae; assembly: GCF_902705805.1. NCBI lineage: Bacteria > Pseudomonadati > Pseudomonadota > Gammaproteobacteria > Alteromonadales > Alteromonadaceae > Alteromonas > Alteromonas alvinellae. The sequence continues at coordinate 39,851 of NZ_CACSIH010000219.1, forward strand.
TTAATATCTTCAGACTCACTTTCCAGGCCGTGCACACCATGCGCTTGGCTAGCGTCGGTCTTTGCAATAAAAATATGTAATCTTTCTGTGGTCCCGCCCGGACTAGACAAATAGCTCAATGCTTTCGTTAATTTATCTAACGTGATACCCGCCTCTTCCATAGACTCTCTATGGCATACCGCTTCAGGTGTTTCACCTTCATCAATCATGCCAGCAATAATTTCTATCAACCAAGGGCTTGAAGATGTGGCTAATGCCCCAATTCTTACTTGCTCGATTAGCACAAACTCTTGAAGAACTGGATCGTAAGGCAAAACGCCTACTGCATGACCGCGTTCAAATATTTCTCGCGTGACGGTATCACTCCACTCTCCATTAAAACACTTGTGCTTAAATTGATACTGATTCATGGTAAAGAAACCACGATACACTGGCTTAATGTCAGTGATTTCGACGTCATTTGAGGTAAATGAAAGGAATTCCTTGCTCATTTGCTGACACTTATGGTTCAAATAGATTTATCATACATAGTACATTTACACACCAACCATGTATATGCGTTAAAAATGCATAACGGGGTGTGAGCGAATAACAGAAAATCATATTACAAGTCGTCTATTACTATAATAATTGCGTGGGTAGATCACATATTCTGTTACAGTTAATCAAATACTGTTACGAGTTTGGACTTTCGGTTTGTGGTTGAATTTTCATACACTTGGTTTTATTAAGTCGTCCCTTAGAGCGAATGACGACGCAACTTGAACACAACAGGAAGACGTAAGCATGAAACGAACACTTCTGTCGCTGGTTATCGGAGTTTCGATGACAACGGGTGCGCTGGCCGATGACCTTATGCAGGTATATCAACAAGCACTGGCGAACGACCCATTGGTAAACCAAGCGAAAGCGCAACGTGATGCAGCGTTTGAAGGGATTAGTATTAGCCGCGCAAACCTTCTACCACAGATATCTGGCTCGGTAGGCTATACAACTTCTACAGCTGAACGTGCACAAACGTTAGGTGCTAATGCTGATGACCTTCAAATTGTGGTATTTGAAACAGACGTAGACACTATCGATTATGGTTTGCAGGTACAAATGTCACTTTACGACCACGCAAACTGGCTAGGGCTGGATCGCGCTGAAAAAGTGGCCGAGCAAAGCGACGCCCAGCTTGCCGCTAGCATGCAAGACGTTATTGTGCGTACGGTTACTGCTTATTTTGACGTACTACGTGCACGTGACAATGTTGAATTTGTGGGCGCTGAAAAACGTGCCATTGAGCGCCAGTTAGAACAAACTCGCCAGCGTTTTGAAGTGGGTTTAACGGCTATTACTGACGTACACGAAGCTCAGGCCAATTACGACAGCACGGTGGCGCAGGAAATCCAAGCAAAGAACCAGCTTGAATTTGCTCTTGAAGCGCTTCGCGTAATTACAGGTAAATATCACGATCGTTTGTTTGGGCTAAACACAGAGAATTTTGCCGCAACTATGCCTGTGCCAGCGGCTGTCGATGAGTGGCTAGAAACTGCGCAGGATAAAAACTTAGCACTTCTGGTTGACAGACTTGCTATGGATATCGCGAAAGAAGATATTTCAATTGCGCGCTCGGGTCACTTACCTACCCTTGGTTTAACAGCTAACGCATCGCGAAGCAAAGACGATATTTCAAACCCGTTCTTACAGTTTGAAACACCTTATCTTGATAGTCAGTCAGTTGCGGTTCAATTGAATGTGCCTATCTATCAAGGCTCTCGCGTTTCATCGCAAACCGACCAAGCTAAGTTTAACTATGTTGCAGCAAGCCAAGCAGCTGAACAGACTTATCGTCAAACTGTGCAGTCTATTCGCAGCTCGTTTAACAATGTAAAAGCGTCAATCTCAACGATTCGTGCTTTAGAGCAGTCAGTGGTCTCAGCAGACAGCGCCCTTAAAGCAACAGAAGCAGGTTTTGATGTAGGTACACGTACCATTGTTGACGTGCTAGACAGCACACGTAACCTGTTCGATGCACGTCGTAACCTTGCGGGCGCACGCTATGACTTTATTCAGTCAGTCATTACGCTTAAGCAAGCGGCTGGAACCCTTACCGGGGAAGACGTAGCCATGATTAACCGCGGTCTTAAACCTGTAGAAAAGAGTAGCAACGAATAGGATGTGATATAGCGCAAGACCAGCGCTTAAACACCACATAGGAAGGGTGGCCACTGGCTGCCCTTTTTTGTACCTAATACCAATTCGCGCAGATAATTGCCCACTCAGAAGGCCCTGGCAAGTTTCCTAGTGAAGCGTGTAAATGCCAGAAATGGTATGATAAATCTTTGTTAGCATTGAAGTGAATGACTATTTGGCGCAAGAGAATTTTTGCAAAACGCTCAGCAATTGCCGGTATTCATCACATAAGGCTTCTGCATTTTGTTTAGTCATTACAAAACTAGATAAACGCGCTGAAACAGCACGTAATTTTTCTTGCAACAGCCGTAACTCATCATCCATGATTATGCCCTTTAAATTTTTCTATCTTTGATGATGCTATATATGCAGGACAAAAGGCTTTAAAACCACCTTTTCGCCCCTACATTGTGGCACATAATATGTGCAAACAACGACTTTAGTATAACGCCAAGTTGGTCTACGACAAGCCTCTTGGCCTATTGTTTTTTTCTTGAGTGATAAATAAAAATGCAAGCCTCTGAACTACAAAATAAATTTGAGCGCATAAGAGCAAATAAATGGTTTGAAGCCTTTGTTATCAGCGTTATCGTTATTTCAGCGCTCCTTGTCGGTGCTAAGACCTATGAGCTTCCTGCTGGAATGTCGTCTGTTACTTTGTTTCTAGACTGGTTCATCAGCGCGTTTTTCTTAACTGAGATTACCATTCGATTTTTAGCGGAAAAGAAAAAGCGTTATTTTTTCAAGAGCTTCTGGAACTGGTTCGACACACTCATTGTAATAATCAGCCTAATTCCGGCAGACGATACCGAGCTTGCTCTCATAGCCCGTTTGGTTAGGGTATTCCGTGTACTTCGTATGATTTCAATCATTCCGGAGCTAAGAATATTACTTGTGTCGTTAGTTAAAGCTTTACCCCAGCTAGGCTACGTCATGCTGCTAATGTTTATTATCTTTTATATCTATGCCGCGGTGGGCAGTACACTATTTGAAACTATTAATCCTGTACTGTGGGGCGATATTACTATCTCTATGCTGACACTCTTTAGGATCATGACCTTTGAAGATTGGACCGATGTGATGTACGAAACCCAAGAGGTGTACTCACTAAGCTGGATTTTCTACTTAACCTTTATCTTCTTTACCGCATTCGCCTTCCTTAATATGGTTATTGGCATTGTGGTAAACGTGATGGAAAGAGAAAACGAAAAAGCAAGGGCAGAAAAAGAAGCCGCTTTACTTGAAGAGCAAATTGCACAGGGTCACGTAGAGCCTACGTTGCATGATATTTTAAAAGAGCTGCGCGAACTTAGGGCTCAAGTTGCAGCTCAAGGCAACAAAGAATACGTGAACAAAGCTGACTAACAAGCTTGGCAGAAACTTTTTTGCCAAAGCCTTTATAGTGGATGCCGTGTTTTAATACCAATCCGCATTTCTCGCGCTCTGGGCATTCACACGGAAAAAGTTGAATGCGTAGACAAACCGAAGGCCACAATAAGTGGCCTTCGTTCGTGTTTAGCTTTTGTAACGCAATAAAGCAAGTCCACTAGCTCGCTGCTCGTTGAATTAGCATTACACCCCGTATTGCTGCTTAAGGCTTTCGGCTCTTTGTTTTGCCGCTTCAGAGGTGAACTCTCTGCTTGCTAAGCGTCGCTGTGCTAACGCTTTTTTATCAAGTTCAAGCAACAAGGCCACGTGATTTAAATACACCTCATCATTAGCAATGGGGGCTGTTGAAATTTGTTCATAGAGCTTCAAAGCTTCAGTTTTTTGGCCCTTGGCAATATAAATTTGAGCAAGGGTATCCACGGCATCAGCATTTTCTCGCTGCAGCGATACAGCCTTCTTCGCCAGCTCTTCAGCTCGCTTCAGTTTTTTATCTTCAAATGCTAAATAAGCCAGGTTGTTAAGTACCACGAAATTATCGGGAGTTTTGGTAAGTATAAGCTCGTAGGTATCAATGGCTGCGGCTCTATCTTTTCCTATTTGACGCTCAGCTAACAACATTGCACTTTGAACGTCGTTATTGTGCGTATTTACGTGCTTTTGTAGAAAGCTAAACGCTTGCTCTTTTTTACCTGACATTTCAAGGGCAGCAACAAGCAGCAAAGCATTGTCTGAGTTTGAAGTAGCATCATAAGCTGCTTTAGCGTGTTCAACCGCCTGCTCAGGCGCCTTATCTATAAGGTGTAGACGCGCAATAACGCCCCTTACGAACGGCAGCGACTTAACCTCCTCAGACACATTATTGATAATCTCCCATGCCGGTTTTGATTGACCAAGACGGCTATAAAAATACGCTTTCAAAAGCGTTAGCTGAGCGTCTGGGCGCTTAGACAACACCTTGTTTGTTAACTCTAAACCTTGCTTGAATTGCTTTTGTGAGTCGACAATAAGCAGCTTACCCAACACCGCATTTTTATCTTGTGGATAAAATGATAACCAGCGATCAAAGAAAGCCGTTGCGTCGTTAACATTATTGCTCGCAATAAGTGCCTGACCTTTTAAGTTCCAAAAAGCCTGAGGTGATGACTCGTCACCTTCAACAGCATTCAATAATGAAACCGTTTTATCTAGCTGGTTATTAAGCGAGTACATTCTTGCTAGTAAAAGGCGTAGGTTTACGTCGCTCTTGTTCTCATTAAATTGTGTCTGTGCATGATTAATTACAGCATCTGCATTTCCCTTGTCCATCGCTAGCGCAAACCATAACGCCAGCGCTTGAACGTCCGAGGGATTCTTATCTATGAAGGTGCGAATGAACGCTTCCGCATTGTCTTTTTTGCCTTCAGCAACAAGTAGCTTAGTTCTAGAATACGTGATCTCATTACCCGCATCATCAAGCGCACTCGCTTTGTCGAAATATTGTGCCGCTTCTTGGTATGCCCCTTCTGCCGTTGCAATGTTCCCCAAATAAATCAGGGGCGCCGCAGTCTGTGGTGAAGCCTCATGCCACTCTTTTGCAGCACTTTTTGCTTTTTCCAGCTGATTCGTCGCTATGTAGGCACGCAGTAAGGTTGCCTGTGAGGTGACGGACTCAGGTGCTTGTTCAACCGCTTGTTCGAGGTTTACTAAACCATCGATGTCATTTAATGAAAGCTGTAAAACCCCTAAACGCGATAAGTCTTCGGCTGTAGTGCTCACCCCTTCTGATTTTTCTACCATTTGCTGAGCACCAATGACGTTGCCTTCTCTTAGCAACTGATAGCTGGCTTTCGAAAACAGGGCCGCATCAACACCCTGCTCACCTTCGACTCTTGCTAACACTTCAAGCGCCTCATCGTTTTCACCTAGTTGAAGCATGCTGTCGGCTAGCATTCGAAGGCCAGGGTGATTATCAGGCAAGCTAGACGCCACCATAGTTAAGTGGCGCTGGGCCGCCTCGAAGTCTTGAATTTGATACGCACTAAAACCCGCAACCAAACGCACAACCTGATCGCTCCTACCGTTTTGAACGGCAATTTCCAAGTGTTCAAGGGCTTTCGCGTAATTTTCGTTGGCTGACTCAATAATGCCTTTAAAAGTATTTAGCAGCGGATGGTTTTCGTTCAGCACCAACAAGTCATCGACAATAGGCTGAGCGTTATCAAGATCTCTTATCTCAATAAGAAGCGCGGCATACGCAAATTTGCTGGTAACGTCATCAGGAAACTGGCTAACATAAACGCCATATACTTCTGCAGCTTTTTCTGGTTCGCCATTTTGCAGGTAAATTTTGGCAAGCTGTTGCAATACGTCTTTGTTGGTCGGCGCTTGCTCACGCAACGCTTCTGTTGCGGCTAATGCACCTTCCATATCGTTTTCTAGTACGAAGGCATAACTATCAATAAGGCCCTTGTAAACAGAACTTGTATCTAGGGTAGAAAGATCGGCAAGAAGCGCTTGCGCCTCTTCTTTTTTACCAAGCTGCATCAGTGCTTGAAGCTTATAAAAGCCTACTTCTGCTGATTCAACCGCGGTCATTCCTTCTGCGCGATAGTCTACTTCAGCGAGGGCATTTTCTGCTCCTGACTGTTGATAAGCCAAAGATAACAATGGAATAACTTGGCTAACGGGATGACCTAAATCCATTGCCTTGTTAAGTTCTTTTTCTGCCGCCACATAATTGTTTTGTTGTAGGTACAGTTTTCCTAGCTCAAAGCGAGGTTCTGCCGCAGTAGGACCTTTTTGAATAGCGTTTTTGTATTCAACGATGGCCGCATCAAGCTGCTGTTGAGAGGCATAGTTTCGTGCATCAGCCAAATGGCTTTCCATCGACTTCTCGCTACACCCTGACAAAATTGCACTGGTTAACATAACTGCTAACGTGGTGCGTTTAATTAATTTATTAGTTCTCTGCTTTGTCATTGTAATTCCTTGCCCTTCCTCAGATTTTTGTCGTCACATTCCTGCTCTTTGTCAAAAGCACTGACTAAACTGCTCATTATTTCATCTAATTTGTGCAATTTCGTGGCAACCTGTCCATTATTCGAATATAATACTGTTTTTTGCAACACTGCTGGCAAGCATATCGCGAAATACGCTAAGAATACGCTTCATTAACTCGCCGGACAGGCCAGTTCAACGCTGTATAGCGTCTTGCGATAATAAACCGAAAAAGTACGGTTTAGTCGTATGCCGCACCCTCCTTACTTAATGCACCAGGACCCTTAATGACAACAACTGTCGACATGACATTTAAAGACCTCAATTTACCAGAACCAATCTTACAAGCCCTTGAAAAAGTTGGCTACGAGAAACCGTCTCCTATTCAGGCTGAGAGTATTCCTCTTATTCTTGAAGGGCACGATTTACTCGGTCAGGCACAGACAGGGACAGGAAAAACCGCTGCGTTTGCCCTGCCTATGTTGGCAAATATCGATCCTGAGCAACGTAAGCCGCAATTACTGGTATTGGCCCCAACCCGTGAACTAGCTATTCAGGTTGCAGAGGCGTTTCAGGTTTATGCGAGCTTTAGTCAAAAAATTAAAGTACTTCCAGTATACGGCGGTCAGTCGTACGACAACCAAATTCGCCAGCTTAAGCGCGGCGTTCAAGTGGTTGTGGGTACACCAGGCCGTATCATTGACCACATAAAGCGCAAAACACTAGACTTAAGCGAACTTAAGTTCTTAGTGTTAGACGAAGCTGACGAAATGCTTCGCATGGGCTTTATTGATGATGTTGAACTTATTCTTAGCCACGCACCAGAAGAGCGCCAAACTGCGCTGTTCTCGGCAACTATGCCTGGCCCGATTAAGAAAATTACTCAACGTTACTTAAAAGATCCTAAGCACGTTAAAATTGCGTCTAAGGTAAGCACCGCGAGTACAATTCGCCAGCGTTACTGCCAAATCGCACCGCACCACAAACTTGAAGCGCTAACCCGTATCATGGAAGTGGAAGTGTTCGACGGTATGATCATATTCGTACGTACGAAAACCGCTACGGTTGAACTAGCAGATAAACTATCTGCTCGTGGTTACGATGTAGAGCCGCTAAACGGTGATATTCCTCAGGCAGCCCGTGAGCGTACTGTTGAAAAGCTTAAGCAGGGTAAAATTGATATCCTTGTTGCTACCGACGTAGTAGCCCGTGGTCTTGACGTTGAGCGCGTAAGCCACGTTATCAACTACGACATCCCGTACGATAGTGAGTCATATGTACACCGTATTGGTCGTACTGGTCGCGCTGGACGTCAAGGTGATGCAATCTTGTTTATTTCTCACCGTGAAAAGCGCTTGTTGTTCTCGATTGAGAAAACCACTAAGCAACCTATTGAAGCGATGCCAATTCCTTCAATTAGCGAGATAAATGAAACCCGTTTGAGCCGCTTTAAGCAGTCAGTTGCCGAAGCAGCGCAAGACGATAGCATTGAGTCATTAATGCCAATCGTTGAGATGATTAAAGAAGAAAACGAAGCTTCTCCTGAAGTTTTAATGGCTGCGCTACTTAAAATTGCGCAAGGTGATGAGCCGTTAATTCTTAAAGAATCAGATCGCCCTGATATCAACAGCAAGCCTCCGCGTGATAGCCGCGACAGAAACTCTCGTGACGGTCGTGAGAGAAAGCCGCGAGTACCTCGTGGAAACCGCAAACCTGAAGAAGGCATGCAGCGCTTCCGTATTGAAGTGGGTCATGTTCACGGCGCTAAGCCTGGTAATATCGTGGGCGCTATTGCGAACGAAGCGAATATTAATTCGAAGCACATTGGCGCTATCGAAATTTATGACAACTTCAGCACGGTAGACCTTCCTGAAGGCATGCCGAAGGAAACGCGCGATACGCTACAGGGCACCCGTGTTGCCGGTCAGCGTTTAAACATTCGCGAATGGTCAGATACACCGCCGGCTAAAGGTCGTGGCGATCGTGGTAACCGTGGTGACAGAGCGCCTCGCGGCAATCGTGAAGACCGTCCTAATCGCGGAGATCGCGAAAACCGTAAGCGTAAGAACTAAATAGCAACACATTCAGCCTTTATATAACTAATAGCAATATAAAGGCTGTTTTCGTTGTTTTCTAATTAAAAAGAATTGGCGCAAAATAGTGTCAGTTCTTTTTTTGTATTTGAAGCTAAGAAAACCTTTATGGATTACTTTCCGTTATTCCTAGACGCCAGAAAACTCAATGTTCTAATTGTTGGGGCTGGTGAAGTAGCAGCCCGTAAGCTAGAGCTTATTATGAAGACACCTGCGACCATCACTGTAGTGGCGCCTTGGGTTTGCGATACGGTGAAGCAATTGGCGCAAAATGAGAAAGTAACACTTATTGAACGAGAGTTTGAAAATAGTGATCTCACCCATAAAGATATGGTCTTCATTGCCACAGATAAAGGCGATGTTAATCAACATATTCACGACTTAGCGCGCGCTAACAAAGTGTTGGTGAACGTGGTGGACAATACGCCGCTTTGCCAATTCATCACCCCCTCTATTGTTGACCGCTCTCCTATCGTTATTGCTATGAGTAGTGGTGGTGTAGCGCCTGTTTTGCTTCGTTATTTACGTCAAAAGTTAGAGACTGTACTGCCTGCTAACTTAAGTCGATTGGGCGCGTTTTCTGAAAAATTTCGCGACAAAGTAAAGCAAACGCTTAATGGCGTTACCGCTCGTCGATACTTTTGGGAAGACGTGCTCGATGGTGACATTGCTGAAATGGTAGAAAAGGGCCAAGACAAAAAAGCCGATGATGCATTTGAATTAGCACTGCAAGCCGCCGCTCAAGACAAAAAAGTAGAAGGGCAAGTGTATTTAGTAGGAGCAGGCCCTGGCGACCCCGACCTTCTCACCTTTCGCGCATTGCGCTTAATGCAAAAGGCCGACGTGGTAGTCTATGACCGCTTGGTATCGCCGCAAATTCTTGAGCTTGTACGCCGTGACGCTGAGAAAATCTATGTTGGGAAAGCTAAAAGCAATCACACGCTTCCCCAAGACGACATTAACCAATTAATGGTTGATGAGGCTAAAAAAGGCAATCGTGTGGTGCGTTTAAAAGGCGGCGACCCATTCATATTTGGACGTGGTGGAGAAGAAATTCAAACACTTATTCAGCACGGCATCGACTTTCAGGTAGTTCCCGGCATAACCGCCGCAAGCGGGGCGTCTAGCTATGCTGGCATTCCACTTACTCATCGCGATCACGCACAGTCTGTGGTATTTGCCACCGGTCACCTAAAAAATGGCACTATCGACCTCAACTGGCCTGCCCTTGCACAGAAAAATCAAACCGCTGTGTTTTATATGGGTTTGACAGGCTTGCCGATTATCTGCGAAAAGCTCATTGAACACGGTCTTGATGCCAATACGCCTATCGCTTTAGTTCAATCGGCGACTACCGAAAAGCAGGCGGTACTAACAGGCACGCTGAGCAATATTGTGGCTAAGCAAGAAGAGGCGCAATTACAGCCTCCTACACTTATTATCGTCGGTTCAGTTGTTAGTTTACGTGACGAACTAAACTGGTACCAATAATCCCTTCCTGCCCCTTTGTGTAAATAAAGGGGCTCTGTACCAGCTTTTCCGTTTATGAACGTCGGCTTCTACTTACCTCCTCTTCAACATTGCTCTGCCGCAATTTCCCAACCGACTACCAACATCTGCCCCAATAATTTCCCTCTGTATTATTGGCAGTAAACAATGCTGCCTGTACTCGTAGTTAATTGCGTTATTTCCTGACTACCGACTAATTATGTAAACGTTTCCACTTACATTTAAGCCCCATTTAATATACATTTAAGAAAAACCAAATCGTTAACATTTTGTTTTCATAAAGTAGGCTTTGGGAAAAATATGCATCAAGCGAATAGCCCCCTTCGTCGTATTGTTGTTGTAGGTGGTGGTGCCGCTGGCTGGTTAACCGCTTCAATCATCGCTGTAACGCACAAGCACGATGACAATATTAGTGTCACCTTAGTTGAGTCACCAGATGTCAGTATATTGGGTGTAGGCGAAGGGACGTGGCCTACTATGCGCAGTACGCTTCTTAAAATTGGTATCAGTGAAGAAACCTTTTTAGCTCAGTGCAATGCGTCTTTTAAGCAGGGTACCAGTTTTCACAATTGGCGCTCAGACACCATTGAACATCAGTACTACCACCCTTTCAGCCTGCCATTTAGGTACTTTGAAAGCGACGTAGCAGCATGGTGGCAAAGCTACGCAGCAGAGCAAGATTTTGCACATGCTGTATGTTCCCAGGCCGCGTTATGCGACCATCACCTCGCACCCAAGCAGCGTCAAACGCCTGCGTATGCTGGCATTGCAAACTATGGTTATCACCTTGACGCAAACAAGTTTGCAGCCCTACTTCAAAAGCACGCGACAACGGTTTTAGGTGTTCAACATATTGTGGATCATGTGGATGATGTGGTTGGCTCATCTTCAGAACCTATTGCTGCAATAGTGGGTCGTGAACACGGTAATATTACTGGTGATCTATTCATAGATTGTACAGGCTTTGCGGCAAGGTTAATTGGTCAGCACTATGGTGTCCCCTTAACATCTTGCTCCAACGTACTGGCCAACGACAGTGCTATCGCAATCCAAGCTCCCTACGTTGACAGCTCAGTTGATATTGCCTCTACCACACACTCAACAGCTCAAGACAGTGGCTGGATTTGGGACATTGGTTTGCCTTCGAGAAAAGGTGTGGGATACGTGTATAGCTCGGCGCATTGCAGTGAAGATGAAGCAAGAGCAACACTGGAGACCTACTTAAAGCACGACAAGAAAACCGCTGATGTGGATGTTAGCAAAGCGAGAAAGATCACATTCTCACCGGGCTACCGTAAAACGCTTTGGGTAGAGAATTGTGTCGCCATCGGCACATCTGCTGGCTTCCTAGAACCTTTGGAAGCGTCGGCGCTTGTCATGATTGAATTATCTGCCACCCACATAGCAAAACAACTGCCTAGAACATATAAAGAATGCCAAGCGGCTGGTCGACAGTTTAATCAGGCTTTCGAAAAAAAGTGGGAAAGAATAGTCGACTTCCTAAAGCTTCATTATGTGTTGAGTGAACGTGAAGCTTCTGCGTACTGGCGTGATATGCGGAACCAAGAGAGCTGCTCCACCCAGTTACAAGATTGGTTAACCCTGTGGAAAAGCCGCAGTCCTATTTCATCTGATTTTGAACTTCGTGAGGAATTGTTCCCCGCGGCCAGCTATTTGTTTGTTCTATACGGCATGGGATTCAGGTCGCAGTACAATGATGTCTATCAAGCTAATTTACACACCCCTGAACAGCGGCAGGCCTACGCAAAACATGTACAAAGTATTCAGCAACAACTCAGTGGTTTACCCACTAATCGACAGTTTTTGAATCAAGTAGCACAATCCCAAGGTCTCTCAATGCATTATTAACGCCCACTGCCCTTTGCTAGGGTAATGGGCTGGCACGACCCAAGGCAAAGGCTTCAAAATAGCCTTTGCCTTGTTTTTTTCATTTTCACGCGCATACTCACAAAATGAGTGATCAATTATTGAGTTAACCCAACGATAACAATGAAGCTTCACACTAACTCGAAAAAAAAGAACATTTGGCGCTTTATTAGTAAGGTAACGAGATACCTTGGCCTCGCAACGACCCTTGTGGTTTTCCATGTTCAGCATGCGCTCTCTGAACAACTCGAGTTCAAAAGAAAGAAGACTGATACCGGCATGCAGTTCTATTACGAATGGATTGACGGTGCGAAGCAGCGACATAACCTCAAGTTTGAAATTCCCTTTGAGTCAATTGAAGACTTGCCGCTAAGGCAAACTAATTACAAGCCCAAAATAGCACAGCGACACGTGACTGTTGCGTTGACCAAAGCAGCAAAGGCTATCGACCCCAAGGACGCAAAAGTAACAATCAAGCCCTTGAGAGAAGCCATTAATATTAAAGTGTCGGGGACTGACGAAGAGAAAATAGAAGACGTTCAAGCGCATTTACGTAACGTACAGCAAAACGCTTACGATAGCTACTTGCATGAACATTACTTCACGCGCTTTACGACTTTATTTAACCAAAGTGCCATAAAGCCAGACCACCTGCGTTACATCTCTGAGTCAGTAAAACCTTTGGTGTCCGTTTCTCAAGCGTTTTACGAGAAAGTCGCGTCTGAGTCAGATTCAAGAGCCTATTTTTCTTTAATTCTCAGTTGGCTGCAAAGCATCCCTTACGACACGTTAGAAGATAGAGTAGTGAGTAATGGCTCTGGGTATGCGCCGCCCATTAGTGTGCTTATGCAGAACCTAGGGGACTGTGACAGTAAAGCAGTGTTAGCGTCTTCAATGGTAAGAGCTTTTTTACCTACTACAAAGATGATTGTGCTTTACCTGCCCAACCACGCTTTGCTTGGAATTGCATTAACCCCCATGGCAGATGACCGAACCATAGAGCACGATGGCGACGTTTACGTGCTCTATGATCCTACGGGTCCGGCACTCATTCCCTTCGGACAAGTATCAGAAGATACAGAGCGCTACATTGTGACCGGGCGCTACCAGGTAGAAGTAGTAGAGTAAGTTTCATCTACATTTGCTTGTTATTCCCTGAATAGAACATCACTTCATTGCCAATCACACTGTTGGTAGATTTATCGATAATAACAAAGCTAACAGATTGCATGGTATTAGCCATTGGCGACAATGCTTCAACTGAAAACGGCACATTTCGCTTTTCGCCTGGTGCTACGTTTATAGTCGGTACGTTAATAAGCTGCATATCTGATGGCGTTTCTATAGCAATTTCATAGGTTTTGGCCACGCGGGATTTATTTAAAACGGTTAACGTATAAGTGTTTTCAATGTGTCCCGCGTTGTTCTCTCTGTAAAGCGCGTTGCGGTCACGGCTAATTGAAGCTTCGAAGTCCTGCCTGTCGATAGCCCACTCGCCCATTGCGAGCAGTATGGCAATGATTGCGGCGCCGTAAAGATAGTTAGTGAATTTACGCCCAGAATTCCTGCCGGCTCCCGAAAAAATGATAAGTTTGAGCGGATAGCCAAATTTGGCCATGACCTTGTCGCATGCGTCAATACACAGGCCACAGTTAATGCACTCGTACTGAATTCCTTCACGAATATCTATGCCTGCTGGGCAGACTTGAACGCACAAATTACAATCCACACAATCGCCCAAGTCTTTGTGCTGTGAAAAACGCTTCCTTGGCCCGCGACTTTCTCCTCTCGTTTCGTTGTAAGTAACCAATGACGTACTGTTATCAAACATCGCAGCTTGAAAGCGAGAATAGGGGCACATGTGCGTGCACATTTTCTCTCGAAGCCAACCGGCATTGGCATAAGTGCAAACGGCAAAGAACATTGTCCAGCCTGAAATTAACGCAGGCGCAGAGAAAGTGAAAAACTCCGTATAAAGACGAGATGCCGGATAGAAATAAGACATAAAAACCAGCGCAGTAATAAGGCTTAATGCCAACCATGCACTGTGTTTTGCCCCCTTTACGACTACTTTTGTTAGTGAGCTAGGCTGCTTATCTAAAGCCTTGCTTTGATTGTGCGTACCTTCAATACGGCGCTCTACCCAATTGAAAGCCAGAGTCCATACGGTTTGAGGGCAAGTAAAGCCACACCATACTCGCCCGTAATGACGGGTGACTAAAAACAAAACAAAAGCCGCAAGAATAAACAGAAAGGCAAAAATCATGAGGTCTTGTGGATACAACACCCATGTAAAAAGCGTGAGGGTTTGACGCCCCACGTCAAACAAAATCGCCTGCTGTCCTTGGTATTGAATAAAGGGGAGCGCAACAAACAGCGTCACTAATACTATATTCAAGTATCGACGTATTTTTTGAAAGTGCCCGGTTTCCTCACGGATATAGATTTTTTTGCTTTCTACGGGTGTACAAGCAATGATGTCTTCTTGCCGAATTTTAACTGCCGTCATTAGCTTTCTCCGAAAATTTTGCGCTAATGGTAGGGATTTAAGGCCGTTAAAATAGAAACAGATTAGGGGTTTCTTTATAGATCAGTTGCAATAGATTTTAAGGCGCAGATATTTAAGGCGTAGGCTTTGAAGTCGCAGATTTTTAAGGTGAATGTTTTTCTTATTTCAAACCTGCACCCTATACATAATGTGCAAAAACTACGGTTTGCGTTACGCAGATTGATAACACGTTATTTATGAAAGACTTTTTATAAATAACGAAAGCTTAAGCAGTTGATTGCGCTTCGCTTCATTCAGAGCAAACGATGCATTTAAACGAAAACAATGGTTAAACTCATTGGTTAAGCTAAACAGTTTTCCAGGCGCAATGGTGATGTGTAAACGCAACGCTTCTTTATAAATAGCCATTGCATCAACATGCCCCCGGCATTCCACCCACAAAAAATAGCCGCCGCTATGTGTATGAATAGTCGCAACGTCTGATAGAAGGTCGGTAAGCAGCGCCGTTATCGTCTTCTTACGAGCGATGAGTTTTTTTCGCAGCTGCTTTAAATGAGACTCGTAATTTTTTGTGGATAAATAGTCTACAAGCGCAAGCTGTATCGGCGCACTGGTTGCCAATGTACTCATAAGCTGCTGTTTTTGTATTTCAAGGGCACGCTTACCTGCGGCGACCCACCCTATTCTGTACCCCGCCACTAAAGACTTGGAGAACGATGAACACAACATGCTATCTCCCTCTTTCATAAAATGCTTAATTGGCAGAGGTGGACGCTTGTCAGCATAAAGCTCGGCATACACATCATCTTCAATAAGGGCAACATTATACTTATCCAGTAACGCGGCCACCTGCTGTTTTTGAACGTCACTCAATGAGTATCCAACAGGATTTTGAAAGTTGCTCATAAGCCAGCAGGCTTTCACATTATGATTTTTAAATGCGCGCTCAAGTGCAGCTACATCCAGGCCAGTGTTGGGTGATACCGTTACAGTAATCGCTTTTAGACCTAAACGTTGAAGCGCCTGCAGCGTTCCATAAAACACCGGCGACTCGACGACCACCCAGTCTCCTGGTGTGGTGCATGCCTGCAAACTCAAGTTCAGCGCCTCTAGCGCACCAGCGGTAATAATGATTTCATCAGGCGATATATTCACGCCTTTGGCGGCATAGCGCTTAGCGATGATTTTTCTAAGGTCCAGGTTGCCTGGAGGCAAATTATCCATAGCGCTGGTCAAGGAAATTTGCTGGGCAGCAGCTGCAATAGACTTATTTAAATGTTGCCTTGGATAAAGGCTTGGGTCGGGGTAAGCAAATCCTAAACTGAACATGTGGGGGTCGCGAGAGGCCTGCAGCACTTCATATACAAAGTCGTTAATGCTGACGGCTTCTGTGGCCTGTACACGTTCTTTTGAGGAATTGCTCGCTTTAGCGGTTACCAGAAAGCCCGAACGTTCTTGGGAGCTGACTATACCTTGGCTTTCTAACATCTGATAGGCGTGCAGCACTGTCATTAGGCTGAAGCCTGTTTGTGCTGCCTGTTTGCGAAGAGATGGGAGCTTTTCGTTTTCTACCCACACGCCGCGCTCAATCTGCTCTTTAAGTTGGTGAGCTAAAACTTCGTATTTAGCCACGTTTTACTCCGATAGTTCCCACTAGCGGAGTATAACAGTGAGGACAGTATTCTGTTATAAAAACAATACTGCCAATTTACGCATTATCTTAGGTTATAGATTTTCTTCAGCAAAACTCGCAAGACGACTTCTTACCACGCCGTCTAGGTTAATGGTGGCACTGCCCGAGAAGTCTTTAAACTTCTCAACCAAGTAAGTAAGCCCCGATGTCACTGCGCTCAGATAGTTACTGTCTATCTGCGCCAAGTTACCGCCCACTATCAGCTTCGTTCCTTCACCACAACGTGTGATGATCGTTTTAAGCTGTGACGCGGTTAAGTTCTGCGACTCATCCAAAATCACAATCGCATTTTGAATACTTCGGCCTCGCATAAAGTTTACCGACTTGTACTGAATGTTGGCTTTTTCCATGATGTAATTCATAGAACCTTTGGTATTTTCGTCGTGCTTGTGGAGTACTTCCAAAGAATCGGTAATAGCGGCCAACCAAGGCAGCATTTTTTCTTCCTCCGTTCCCGGTAGAAAGCCAATAGACTCTGCGATTTCCGGTGTACTTCGCGTAACAATGATTTTGTCATACATATTGCGCTCTACCACCATCTCAAGGGCCGCTGCTAGCGCAAGGAGTGTTTTACCACTACCTGCCGGGCCGGTAAGGATCACCATATCAATATGCGGGTCTAGCAGCGCATGAAGTGCCATTGCTTGCCCAATATTTTTAGGCGTTATGCCCCACGCGTGGCGACCCATTAAGCGCTCGTAACCTAAATCCAACACCTCTAAGTGATCGTCGGTAATCTCTTCTACCAAGCCAGCAAATTGCTTAGTTTCATCTAGTAAGAACTCGTTTACATACGCTTCTGGCAACATAGACTTGGGGATGGTGTGAATCGTATCGCGTCCTTCACTGCGACTATCCACGCTCTTTACGCTGTCCCAAAAGTTACCTTCAAAGGTGTGAAACCCGCGAGATAGATATTTAATGTCAGTAATTAGCTGGTCGGTGCGGTAGTCTTCAACATGAGCGAGGCCTGCCCCTTTGGCTTTAAGGCGCATATTTAAGTCTTTAGTAACCAACACCACTTTTTGCGGCGCAAAGGTCTTTTGCAAATGCAGCGCAACGTTAATAATACGGTTGTCATTCTCGTTGCTGGTAAAGACTTGCTGAGCCTCAACCATGTTGAGGTCGGCAAATATAGACAGACTCCCTGTAGGTGCCGTTTGACCCGCGCCCAACCCTTCCATCGATACACCCGCTAGCATATCTTCTGGCGTTGCGTCGTGGAGTAAATCCTCCATTGCCCGAATGGATACCCGTGCATCACGCGCCACGTCTTTTTTGCTGTCTTTGATGTAGTCGAGCTCTTCCAATACGGTCATTGGAATAACAACGTCATGTTCTTTAAAGGAGAGAAAAGCGTGAGGTTCGTGCAGCAGAATATTGGTATCGAGGACGTAAATCTTAGTATCGGTAGAATTTTTTCTTGGCATCCTTCACTCCGGTAAATAAAGCCAGGTTAGACGTATTGTTCATTTATGAACGCACGCGCTAACAAGCTACAGTTACGGTTGTAGGAGAATGCCGCTCGAAACAGGACTTCTTCCCCTACTCGCGTCGACTGAGAAGCAGTACTACTCTTTCTGCCTCAAAGGTTCGTTTGTTAAATTAGCGAACCCTTAATTCCACCATAATCCAGTTTTTGAGATTTAGCACTGTTTTTTCTTTTTTATTTTTCGTTAGAGCAAGTGATAAGCGAAGAGCAGTCCCTTTACGTAATATGAGATAGCACAGCGCTCCAAAGGCTCGTGCTTATAAAAACGGGCACTTCAATCTTTATTATTCATGCGGGATGATAATGCACCGCGCCATTGATAGCGTAGTGCAACAAAAAACGTTAGGTGAGGAGTCGCTGTTCACCGTATGGAAGCGACTTCAAAAAGCAGTGAATAGTGGCATGCCGCCTGGCACAGCGACGTTCTTGACCTTGTTAGAGCCCTACAATGCACCTGAACTTATCAAAGCCATCAACAATGCAACGAGCGATGATGCTATAAAAGCCATTCAAGGGATTGAAACTTTGTACCAGTTACCTGAGTAGGCTACTTAATGAAGTAGCCTATTGCTTTATATTCGCCATCAACTTCAACCATAGAAAGGGTCTCTATTTTCATTGTTGTTTTTGAATCAAAGTCAGTGGTGAACGACAAAATCAGGTAGTTTCCTTTAGGCAATCCCGGCAGTGAAGTTGGCGCCTGTGCTAACGCGATTTCCCTCGACTTGGCTGCCCCCAATGGCTCCCTGACTAGCTGCATTGCCTCTGCCCATTTAGCTATTGAAATACCGCTTCTAAAAATAGTCCCACTCTCTTTCCAGCTTTGTTCATATTCGCCGCTGTCGATAAGTTCCAACCAGCTTTTTGCATCTTCAAGGACTTCGCTACTGACATTAACTGGCTTGCCCGCTTAAATTACTTGGTTGCTACCATTGTTCGCATTGACCGTTTGCGCATAATAAATAGCAACAAACAAACTGATGGCGAGCGCTAGCGTGACCCAAAGAACATGTTGGGGATTCAACGACGTTGGGCGGTCATCCTGCTGAGTAACGCCATGCTGAGCTACCGCACTGTCACCCGCAGTAGAAATTTGCGTGGCTGGCTGCCTTTGAGCATGACTTGGGGTGGCGTAGGATTCCCCCATTAAAAGCGCATCGGGCGTCGTTTCGAAAACCGAAGCAAGTGCGCCTATTGAATCGTGTGATGCAGATTGTGTTTTCTCAATTCGCTGAATAGTACGCAAACTCAATCCAGACACATCTGCCAGATGCTGCTGACTCCATGCCCTAGCATTGCGAAGTTGTATAAGCTTTTGACTGTCTACTTTCATATCCATCTCGCGCTTCCTCCTGTTAACTGCGCTTCTCATACGTTAAAAACGTAACGCGGTTAACAGTAAGAAATATCCATGGTCAGTGATACGACAGTTTTACGTCAACCCTGTGACAAAGCAAGCCTGATACGCACGTCAACGTTCTTATTCTTTTGCTACCAGCATTCTCGTTGTGAAGCAATGAAGGCCTACTAGTGCTAATCGTATTGTTAACGCAGAAGCATAGGTACTCAATCCCCCCACCTGCAACCCCAAATCAAATGAGCTAGTATTAATGACTTATCACAACGCAATGCGTACAATACCGCCCCCCGAAAAATAGGTTGGTGATTTATGAGTTCAGATAGTCAATTTTCAGTTGGTCAGCGTTGGTTAAGCAACACAGAAATAGAGCTGGGGTTAGGTGTCGTTATTGGTAGCGACTTCCGTTCTGTCGAAGTGTTGTATCCAGCAACAGGCGAAGCGCGAAAGTATACTAAGCAAGATGCGCCGCTTACGCGACTAATTTTTGAAATTGGCGAAACGGTCAAAAGCCAAGACGGCTGGGAAATGACCATTACTGAAAAAGAAGAAAGCCAAGATCTTTTCATCTATCACGGGCTTCGCGAAGACACCAAAGCGCAAGCGCGATTACCTGAAACCATGCTAGACAGCCACATTCGCTTGAACCAACCTGAAAAGCGCCTGTTCAGTCAGCAATTAGACAACCCTAAATGGTTCGATTTGCGCGAGCGTGCTTTAGATCATCAATATGATTACTTACGTTCAAACACCATTGGTCTTGCAGGTGCGCGCATATCGCTTATTCCGCACCAACTCCACATTGCGTCAGAGGTAGGCGGCAGACACGCACCTCGCGTATTACTTGCCGATGAAGTAGGTCTTGGTAAAACCATTGAAGCCGCGTTGATTATTCACCAGCAGCTTAAAACAGGCCGCGCAGAGCGCGTGCTTATTTTGGTTCCAGACTCGCTCATGCACCAATGGTTAGTTGAAATGCTTCGTCGCGTTAACCTTCCTTTTGCCATTTACGATGAAAGTCGTTGCGAGGCTATAGAGAAGAGCGAAGGCTTACAAGATGACGAAACGTCTGACGCGAGCGCTGTGAATCCATTTGAAAACGACCAGCTGGTACTTTGTAGTATCGACTTCCTAAGCAAGAGCGAAAAACGCCAGCAGCAAATTCAAGCTGCAGGATGGGATTTAATGGTTGTCGATGAAGCCCATCACCTTGCGTGGTCAAGTGAGGCTCCCTCAGCCGAATACCTGTGTGTAGAAGCGCTGGCAAACCAAACACCTGGCGTATTACTGCTTACCGCAACACCTGATCAACTTGGTCACGAAAGCCACTTTGCACGCTTGCGCTTGCTCGACCCGGCCCGCTTCCATAGCTACGACGCTTTCTTAGATGAAGAATCGAAATACAGCCAACTGGCCGATGCGGTAGCGCCATTACTTTCAGACGCCGAGCCTAACGACAAACAGCGCAGCAAGCTCGCTGAATTCGCGCCTGACGTAATGGAACATGCGGGTGATTTAAGCTCGCCAGAAAATCGCCATGCGTTGCTGCACCAACTTATCGATTGTCACGGCACAGGTCGTATGCTGTTTAGAAACCGCCGCGCCAATATTGAAGGCTTTCCGGAGCGTAAATTAAGCGCGTACGAGTTAGCTTTGCCTGAGGTTTATTCAGATGCCGTGAGCGGCGGCGACTTAACCTATTCACTGTATCCTGAACGTATGGCAAGCGTGGTTAACAGCTGGACCAAGCAAGACCCGCGCGTTGAATGGCTGCTTGATTTCATGCAAAGCGTTAAGCCAGAAAAGATTCTGCTTATTTGCGCAAGCGCCCGTACAGCGCAAGAGTTAGGTGAGGTTATTCGCACACAAACCGGTATTCGCCACAGTGTATTCCACGAAGGCATGAGCATTGTGGAGCGCGACAAGGCGGCCCATTATTTTGCTGATGAGGAAGACGGCGCACAAATTCTACTGTGTAGTGAAATTGGCAGCGAAGGCCGTAACTTCCAGTTCGCTCACCATTTGGTGCTGTTCGATTTGCCTATTACGCCAGATCTGCTTGAACAACGTATTGGTCGCCTTGACCGAATTGGCCAAACTCAAACCGTACAAATTCACGTGCCGTATTTAGCGAAAACCGCGCAGCACGTATTGCTAGATTGGTATCACGAAGGGCTAAATGCTTTCGAAAAGACCTGCCCTACGGGCTCTGGCGTATTCGACGACGTTAAGCCGTTGCTTATTGGTGCCTGCTTACACCCTGACGATATGAACGCGCGTGACGAGCTAGTGAACATGAGTGTTACGCTTAATAGCCAGCTCGTGGCGCAGCTTGAAGCCGGTCGCGATCGTCTTCTTGAGCTTAATGCCTCGGGTGAAGGCCGCGTAGAACAACTGCTTGAAGACATTATTACCCTTGATAGCGAACAAGATTTGTCGCGCTTTATGGGTCGCGTTTTCGATGCTATCGGTGTTCAGCAGGATGAAAAAGGCAATGACTGCTTTATTCTTATGCCAACCGAGTCGATGGTGAGCCAGCTTCCGGGTCTTGACCCAGAAGGCATGACAGTCACTTACAAGCGCCGTGTTGCCACCACGCTAGAAAACGTGCAGTTTTTAAGCTGGGATCATCCACTTGTGCATACCGCCATGGACGTAGTACTCACCGACGTACACGGAAAGAGCAGCATGGGCTTTATTGCCGAGCCTTCTTTGCCAAAAGGCGCGTACTGGATTGAAGCGTTATTTGTGCTACAGGCACAAGCACCTAAATCACTTCAACTAGGCCGCTTCTTACCTCAAACACCGGTTAGAGTGTGTTTAGATGCACAAGGCAATCCGTCTGAATTAAGCTTCGACGTTAAGCGTAAAATTGGACGTAAGATTTCGGCTCAGCTTCTAAAAGCCTTGCAACAGCCGCTTGAGCTTGCCATTGAAAAGGCGCGTAAGCTTGCCCATCAGCAAGCTAACCAAAAGCAACACGACGCACTTAACAGCATGCACAGCACGCTTAACGAAGAAATACAGCGCTTGCGCGATCTTCAAAAGCGTAACCCAGCAGTACGTGACAGCGAAATTGAGTTTATTGAAACGCAAATGAACGCCCTTGATAAAGTTATTCAGGATGCAGATGTTCAGCTGGACGCCATTCGTATTGTGGTAAATAACCCGTAACCTCGAAAGGTTAAACATTCAAAAGCGACGGTGAAGTAACGAGTACATAATGGCGAACCCAAGTTTTGTTTATAACCCACCGATGACACCTTATCTTGATATTTTGTATCAAGATGAGGACATGGTGGTTGCGCATAAACCTAGCGGGCTATTGAGCGTTCCGGGCAAAGCTTTAGAGCACCGCGACTCGCTGATTAGCCGGGTGAACCGTGTGTACCCCACCGCCACAGTAGTGCATCGCTTAGACATGGCGACTTCGGGTATTTTGGTGCTGGCGCTTAATAAAGATAGCCATCGCCATATCTCGAAACAGTTTGAGTTACGTCAAACTAAAAAGCGCTACTTCGCCCGGGTTCATGGACATGTAGAACAAGACAGCGGAGAGGTTAACCTTCCCCTTATTTGCGATTGGCCAAACAGGCCGAAGCAAATGGTAGACTTTGAGCGCGGAAAAAAAGCCGTAACGCACTTTGACGTCATTGAGCGTACACTGGATGAAAAAGAACGACCCTATTCTCTCGTTGCCCTTTATCCCATTACCGGTCGCTCTCACCAACTGCGAGTACATATGCTTGCTTTGGGTCACCCTATTTTGGGAGATAGACTCTATGCGTATGAAGAAGCGTTATCCATGGCGCCTCGTTTACAGCTTCATGCTGAAAGCTTGAGTTTTTCCCACCCAACACTAGGCCATTGGCTGCACTTTAATGTCGCCATCCCTTTTAGTCCGTTTTGCCCACCTCCGCTTTCAGAGCGCATTGAGTAGCCCCTTAATGCGTCTCGGCCTTAATTAAACAACATTATTTTAGTTTTAAAGGACGTTGCCGATAATCTTAATAGAACGAGTTCGTTTATAAACTGATTTGATGCTGGCACAACTGTCCGTATCAAGGTGATAGTTAAAGGCATACCATTTTTTATGAAGAGGCACGCTCTCCTTTTAACCTTTGCATTGATTGTTTCGCTGCTGCCTATGACGGCTCATTGCGACTTTTTTACGGACGTAAAAAATGCTTATCTGCCAGGTGAAGTAAAAGCCCTTATGGTAGGCGAATTGGAAGCCCCAATCATTGAAGTTGAGGCAAAAACACCGCTTCCCTTGGGTGTTGCCATTGTGCTCACAGAGCCTTTTCCATCGAGCCTTACCCTCGCACAAGGAAATAGCTTAGCAAATATGCTTGCAGAGAAAGGCTGGAATGTCGTTATAAGCCCTTTCAACATGCCCGTAAGTTCGACCACCGCCAAACCCAATGGTGAACAGGACAGCGAAATATTGACAGAGGGAGCCTCGCCATCAACTGATACAGCGAAAGTCATTCACCCTAGAAGTAACCAACTGACGCAGTACCTCAACTTTGAAACATCGACCACAGCCTTAGCGTTACAGCTTAATGCCCTAGACAATTATCTACAGAATAGAACAGGCTATCGCATGGTCATCGCGCAGGGCATGCTTGCTACCGCTTACCTGTCTTCTATAGAAACACAGCCTGATTTACAACCTGACACGTTTGTGGCTATTTCGCCGTTTTGGCCAGAGGAAACTACAAACAACTTAGTAATTGACACTATAGCGAAAGCGAGCTTCCCAGTGCTCGACCTATCTCTCAGCAACTTTAATGACTGGGAGACTAGCACGACTATGAAAAGGAAAATTAGAGCAAAAAATAAACTGAAGTTACACTACAGGCAAGTTATTATTCCAAATAACTCTTTAACCTTTAGTATAAAAGAAATTGAAAAAACACCTAATATTCAAATGGTTGCAAATAGCACCATAGGCTGGACACGGCATCTAGGCTGGTAATTCTTGCTTCTTGAGATTACGCTAAATTAACATCCAAAACAGTGACCTACCCACAATAAGGCAAATAACGGGTTATTGCAGTCATTGGTAACGATGTAATGGACTATACTAATTTAAGCAGACAAAGACGGTTGAGTTACTCGTGAATGTTCAGGATTTTGTAGATAACAAAGCGAAACAGCTGTGTTTCTATTTGAGGGCATTTTGGCAGGGAGAGCTTCCTATCGAGGAAATCGAACTATTCTTTTGGGATAGCATGGAAGAATGGGGACAAATTGAATGCACGCTAACACAGCCTTACACGCAGAAGGAACGTGTATTTTGGCATTTGCTTCACCAAGTGCATTACTGGAATGAAGAAAAATTGACGAAAGACCAGTTTCTTGTTGATGAGCTTACTAATTGCGTCAATTTTCTTGAAGGCCTAGGGCACTGTCCTCTAGACTGCGTGGGTATCCGCCCTTAAATCTCTCTTACCTAACCGCGGTAATTATACCAATCCCCCTTCACAGTTTTATTGCTAAACACCGTGGTTCATGGCTCAATACACTTTTGAGTTAACGCCAAAGGTCGAAGTATTGCTAACTGCATTAAAAACGTTCAATGACAAACGTTACCTAACCATTTTTCTTTTAGGCATTTCCAGTGGCTTTCCTTGGATCATGATTGGTTCGGTATTATCAGCATGGTTAAAGGATGAAGGGTTATCGCGTTCGGCTATTGGTTTGTTTGGCATCATCTTCGCTACTTACTCATTTAACTTTTTATGGTCTCCTCTTGTCGACAAACTCAAGCCCCCACTATTAGGGCTGCGACGAGGCTGGATTTTTTTGATGCAAAGCTGTGTCGTACTACTGTGCTTAACCATGTCACAACTCAACGCTGACCATGATTTATTTTACGTTGCATTAATCGGCTTATTGATTGCCATTGCCTCTGCTACCCAGGATATTGCTATTGATGGCTTTCGGATTGACTGTATTGAACAAGGTGATAAAGACGGTATGTCAGCCGCCTCATCGATGGCGACCGCCGGTTGGTGGACAGGTTACGGTGGCCTTGGTGCTATTCCCTTTTTTTTAGCAGATCTAACGTCGTGGTCATGGCCAAACATATACCTATTACTGGGTGCTATCATGGCTTTATTGGCCTGTGCGACTTGCTTTGCCAATGAACCAAGCGTAGATAGAGAAGCCCTGCTTGGCCGAATAACAAATGCCCATGCAAATAACTCTGCGGTGATCAATTGGTTGAGAACAACGCTTATTACGCCATTTTCTGAGTTCTTTAGTCGAAATGGCATCAAGCTGGCAGCTTCATTTTTATTATTCATTTTCCTTTTTAAAATTGGTGAAGCTTTTTTAGGCCGCATGAGCATTGTGTTCTACAAAGAGGTCGGATTTTCAAATAGCGATATTGCCACTTATTCAAAGCTTCTTAACTGGTGGGTGACGATCGTCTTTTCACTACTAGGTGGGCTAGTCAATATCCGTTATGGTATTTATCGAGGGCTGATGATTGCGGGAGTTGCTATGGCGGCTTCAAACCTTCTGTTTGCGCTCATTGCGCAAACGGGGCCTTCTACGTCACTGTTAGCCATTACTGTCATTGTAGACGGTTTTACAGGAGCATGGAGCACTGTAGCTATGGTCGCCTTTATATCGCTTCTATGTAATCGTGCTTTTAGCGCCACTCAGTATGCCCTTATGGCCTCGCTCAGCGTTGCGGGGAGGACGTTAGTCGCCTCTAGCAGTGGCTTGGTTGTGGATAGCCTGAGCGGAAACTGGAGCTTATTTTTTATTTTAACGGCGGTTATGGTAATACCGAGCCTTTGCTTTTTATACGCTATTAGGCATCACATTAAACGCGTTGAAACGTCATAGTTAAACGGCTCTATTCTTTTTTTCTTCCAATTAATTTGACGACACTTCCTTGCAAGTTAGCGTTAGTTGCCTACCTTTATAGAAGACAACTATCGCTAACTTGCAAGGAAGAAAGTTGAGTCCAAACGATGCTACTAAGCTACAGCGGAAGACATTGTGCAACGCCGTCGCATTTACTTTTTCTAAAGTGAATGCGACGGCCTTGTTGTTTGGCATCGTTATTATTTCAATCTTGCTGGCATTAATGAGCAAGCAACAGTCTTTTATTACCGTGCTCAATCAGCAAAGTGAGCTTCGGAACATGCTGCTTACCTCTGAGCATAGAATTCATAAACTCAACACTCGTGATGAAGACGCAAACCCCATCCGCACTGCTTTAGAGTATGAGTTACAAATTGCTTTTCAAGGGTTACAGCAACATATACAAAAAGAAGGTGGCGTTTACGAGTCAATTTCTCCCCTTTCTGACACTGCTTTTAGCGAAGCAACGACCAGCCTAGAAAGCACCTCTGCGAAAGAAACCTTAAAAACAACGCTAGTACTGCTTCACACGCTTCTACAACTCCCACACTCAGAGAAAGTTCGCTACATTAAAAAAGATGGCTTTAGCCTGCTTCCGCTTTTAAAGGCCTTACAAGCAGAAGAAAACGCCCTGTTAAGCCGGATTCAGTCACTGCAACACAAAAAACTTCTTACCACACTATTGGGTGTGATTATTTTGGTGCTTTGGTACTTTTTTGTATGGCTCTTTTACAAAAGCTCAGTCAAAAGGCCATTGCGAAAACTACATAAATCAAAGCTGAGACTGGCAATCGCAGATGATCAGACGGATTTGCAAAATAAAGAGTTTTTGAAACTTATCAGCCATGAATTTAGAGCCCCCATTAGCGCCATTATTAGTGCCTTGGAGCTTATTCCTAATTTGAAAGAACAGCGTACTCGATTGATTCAGCAAGCTGAGCAGTCCAGTTACCGGTTACTAAATTTAACAAACAACCTTACTGATATACTTAATAACCACGTAGAGGATGACCTTCAGCTTTCGAATGTAGATTTAATCAGTCTGTTAGACGAGTGTATTTCACCGTTTTCGGTTAGAGTCAAAGACAAAAAGCTTGAATTCAATATGCATTGCAGTCATAGCGTACCTAGCCATGCAGAGACCGATCCTATTGCTCTCTCCAAAGTCATAGTGAATATACTCGATAACGCGGTAAAGTTTACTTCTACAGGGCTTATTGATGTAACCGTCACAACCTTAGTAAAAAATAAACGAATATTCTTAGTAATCACCGTTAATGACACCGGCATCGGCATTGATGATAATACGCAGAAGCATATGTTCGAGCGCTTTTACCGGGGGGAGCATTCACAAAGTCAGCGCTACCCTGGTGCAGGAATTGGCTTATCAGTAGCCAAGCGTAGTATTGATGGACTTGGCGGTACTCTTCAGGTTAATAGTACCGTCGGCGTCGGTTCGGAATTTAAAATATCACTGCCTATTAAGCCTCTAGAAGATTCACCATCGGTGTCATCTACCCCTTCAAATGCCAAATTCGCGGTTGTCGACGATTTAGAAATATCAAGGCTTCACCTTCAGTCCATTATTACTAAGGAAGGGTATAGTGTAAGAACATTTTCGTCTGGCGCCAACCTTTTGAACCTTCACGAAGAACTGCTTCAATTCTCCGGCATCATTGCCGACTTATATATGCCAGGGATGAATGGACTTGAACTGGTGAAAACACTGCGCGCTATCTACGGAGAGCGAGTGCCACCGGTCATCGTATTATCGGCAACGCCGGATATTGCAAATATTATCGCCAACAGCGAGCTACCCATATATCAGAGTTTTGTTAAACCTATCGACAGAAACCGGTTTGTAGATGCCATTCATCAACTAACGTTAAACAATACAAAAGCCATAAAAGATGTAGCCAAGGCAAACATATTAGTTGTTGAAGATGAGCCGATTAACGCAGAAATGGTAGAGTACATGCTGAAAAGTATGGGGCACCATGTAACTGTGAGCTACACTGGCGACGATGCCATTAGCCGAACTAACGAAACCGTCTTTGACTGTGTATTGCTCGACATTAACCTTCCAGATATTAACGGCTTGGAAGTAGCAAAAATAATGAAAGAAGGGCACCCTAACCTCCCTGTGATAGCCCTTACCGCTAACGCCCACCGAAACGATAAAGAGGCTTCACTGCAAGCGAGCATTCGCTATCACCTTGTAAAGCCGGTTACCTTTCAAGAACTTAGAAACACCTTGCGCCTTGCGCTATCCTAAAGGACGTTCTGGTCTAAACGTAAATGCGGTACTGGTTTCTGCCATTTTCTTTGGCTTGGTAAAGGGCTTGGTCGGCACATTCAAGCCAGGCCATTGCCCCCTTAAAATCGGACGAGAATTGCGCTAAGCCAAGACTAACGGTGAAGGTTATCGACTCACCATCGTGTTCCACTATCAAACGCTGTGCGAGTTGACGAATACGCTCTGCCACCGCCTTTGCATCTTCAACGGACGAGTCGTTAAGAATAATGGCAAACTCTTCACCGCCATAACGCCCGGCTAGGTCAGTCTCACGTACACAACGCTTGATCAAAGCGGCAAGCATTTTTATCACCTTGTCGCCTGCCTGGTGACCGTAGGTATCATTAATGCGCTTAAAGTGGTCGATGTCTAACATAAGTGCAGTGCTAGGTTTTTCTCGCCGAACACACAATTTGTGCATTTCATCAAAGCGTTCTTGCCAATAGCGGCGGTTAAATAAGCCTGTTAAACCATCCACTCGGCTTGCGGTTTTCAATTCTTCGTTCAGATGTTCCATACCAAGCTTACCAAGCGCCTGTTCAGTTACATCGTAAACTAACATACAGAACCGCTCTACATGGCCATTCTGGTCAACAATTGGGAACATAGTCACGTTTTGATACATAAAATCAGCAGCGCAAGTTACCGGACGGTTACAATCGAATTTAAATAAGTAGGGTCGCTGCTCCCAAATAATAAACACTGGACTTTTTAAGTTAAACACAGGATCAACTTTGGTTCTAAGCCACCTTTCTTCAATTTCAGGAAAGTGAGAGAACAAGCTGTTTCCAATAATAGATTCAGCTTTCTTGGCACCATGGTTCTCTAGAAATTTGTTCCATACTTGCACGTTGAAATTGCGATCTAATACCGCAATCCCAACTTCGATTGAATCAAGTAACCCAGCAGGTACATACGATGAGTCAATAAGCGCACCAGCATTGCTCATATCAGTTGAAGCATTCATAGACTTTCCTGGTCCTGTGTTACTAAGCCGTCATCGAACAACCTGGCGTAAATGTGATTCATTGCATCGCCAGGAAACAGTAGTAATAGGTCAAAAGCGATATCCTTTGATTTGATCGCATAGCCAATTTCAATGGCCATCAACTTTCCCCAGCGCTGTACATTATCGCTCAATAGGGTTGATAACCCTTGATGCTGCCCTAGCAAAACAGGATGCGTATGGCTAAAGGCAACATTAAGTTGTTCTGACAAACCGTTCAAACAAGCGCCTATAAGAATGTTTGAAACATCCATGAGTGCCTCAAGAGCGAGCTTATCTGAAGACGCAGACGGGGGATACTTTAATAGCTCTACAATATTCTGTGAGTTAGTATCATTAAAGATAACCAGAGCCTCACCGCTTATCCCTTCGCTAATAAACCCTTTCGAAACCGCTGAAACACTGTCGCTACGATTAATCTCAGCAATCGCCATGGACAGTTCGTTGCTTTCAATTAGGTTTACGTTTGGTATGGGTAAGTCGATAAACTCACCGAGCAACGCAGCAAGATTTTCTCCAGCACGTCCCATGGCAATATTCACCATTTCGCGGCATGCATCTAATTGATCTTCTATGCTTGTTTGAGCATTGGGTTGAGCGTTACCCGACTCATGCTGGACTTTTTGCAACCGCGTACCAGAAGCGTGTTTCTCCCCGCTGTAAATACCGTAAGAGGCTAAGATGTGACTAAGCTTTTCGTTATCGATAGGTTTGCGAATAAAATCCAAAGCCCCAAGAGCAAGCATTTTTTCTCGCGCTTGTGATTGAACATCTCCAGAGACCACTACCACTAAACACGGTAGGTCCTGTTGACGGATAGCCTCCATGGTTTGGTAACCGTCCATTACTGGCATGTTTAAGTCGAGAAACACCACGTCGCCTTTGCCTTCTCGAATAAGAGCAAGGGCTTGTTCGCCATTCTCGGCGAACGAAATATCGACATCCCAACCATCAGGTAAACTGCGCGCCATTTGCCGCCTTGCGAAGCCTGAGTCATCGCAAATCAATATCGGAGTACTCATGGTAACTCCTTAAATAGCTACAGGGGCTTTAATGTGTGGGTGTGACTGATAGTTTTTAAGCGTAAAATCGTCGAAAGAGAACCCAAAAATGTCTTTAACCTCAGGGTTAATTTCCATAGTTGGACGCGCAAACGGTTCGCGACTAAGCTGTAGCTCTACCTGCTCAAGATGGTTTGAATACAAATGCGCATCACCTAGCGTGTGAATAAAATCGCCGGGCTCTAGGTCACACACTTGTGCCATCATCATTGTCAATAAAGCATAGCTTGCGATATTGAAAGGAACGCCCAAGAAAATGTCGCCGCTTCGTTGGTAAAGTTGGCAGCTAAGCTTACCGTCTAACACATAAAACTGGAAAAGCGTATGGCAGGGGGGCAGTGCTTGCTTGCCCATCGCTGCATTTTCTTTAGGAGAGTAATTAGTATCAGGGAGTACCGCAGGGTTCCAGCCGCTAACAATAAGTCGGCGAGAGTCTGGATTGCTTTTGATTTGCTCAACCACTTCGGCAATTTGGTCTACCGATGTACCGTCACCACGATCCCAACTACGCCACTGATGACCATAAACCGGGCCAAGCTCGCCTTCTTCGGTAGCCCACTCGTCCCAAATACTCACACCGTGCTCTTTCAAATAAGCGATATTTGTTTCGCCCTTTAGAAACCATAGTAGCTCGTGAATGATTGATTTAAGGTGACATTTCTTCGTTGTCACCAAAGGGAAACCTTCCTGTAGATTAAAACGCATCTGATAGCCGAATACACTTAACGTACCTGTACCAGTTCGATCTTCCTTTTTCACACCCGTATCACGTACATGGCGCATTAGAGCGAGATATTCTTTCATCGTTATTCTTATATTTTTTGCTGTTCAACATGGTCTTTTCCGCGCATGTAAGCACGGACTATTAATCCTATTCCTAAAGCTATCATAGGTAAACAAAGAAGTTGCCCTTGGCTTAGTCCCATTTGATATAAGCCAATATGTGCGTCGGGCTCTCTGAAATACTCAACAATAAATCGGAAGCTTCCATAGCCAAGTAAGAACAAGCCACTTACTGCCCCTACTGGACGCTTTTTGGCAGAATAAAGCCATAGGATAATAAAGAGTAGTACGCCCTCAAGAGCAAATTCGTACAACTGGGACGGGTGCCGAGGAACATGACCCGCATTAGGAAAAATGACGGCCCAAGGTACGTCCGTTGTGCGTCCCCAAAGCTCGGCATTAAGAAAGTTGCCAATTCTGCCGGCACCTAAGCCAATGGGTACTAATGGCGCAACAAAATCACCTAATCGCAAGAAGGTGGTATTCATACATTTGGCGCGCCAGAAAAGCGCCGTCAACACCCCTAACAAGCCGCCATGGAAAGACATTCCACCTGCCCAAATTTTAAATAAATACAAAGGGTCATCTAAGAACATGCCAAACTGGTAGAAAAGCACATAGCCTATGCGGCCGCCCAAAATCACGCCAACAAAGCTCCAAAAAAGCAGATCGCTTAGCTGCTCACGGCTCCAGCTAGTCTGTGAAAGACGCTTTTGTGCCAGCAAGTATGCGGCAATAAAACCGACCAAATACATAAGGCCGTACCAGCGGACACTTAACGGACCGACACTGAAGATAACGGGATCGATACTGGGAAATACCAGATAACTGCTCTGTTCCATTACTTTATTCAATTCCTAAGATCATTCTGATACTTACTAAAACAAGTAAGCATGCCAACATCGCTTTCAACACGCGTACATTTACTCGCTGCCCAAGCTTCGCCCCTATATTTGCGGTAAACATAGAGGTTGCAACAATACCAGCTGTAGCAGGCAGATAAACATAACCCATACTGTATTCTGGTACATCTATCTCACCCCACCCAGCTACAACGAAACTTGTGGTACCAAAAACGGCAATAACCAGCCCGCAAAAAGCGGCACAGCCAATTGCCGCGCGTACATTAACACGAAACCATACTAACGCAGGCACCAATAATGCACCGCCACCAATCCCCATAAGTGCACTTAGTAAGCCAGCTCCACCACCAACAGTCGCAAGCGTACCTTTTGATGCGTCATTTTCTGAGGCTTTTTGCTTACCAAATATCATCTGTAGCGCAATCAAAATAACCAGTACAGCGAACACATCTTTAAGTAATTCGCCAGAAATATGACTTGCCACCTGTGCACCAACGATTGCGCCAAACGCGATGCCTAAGCCTGTGTATAGTACAATATGCTTTTGAATATTACCCAGTTTATAATGCGCTAAAGCCGACGACATGCCAGTGAAAATGATGGTCGATAAAGAAGTGGCGATAGCGACAGGCATAACTGTTTCGGTAGTCATGCCCAGAAAATGAATCAGTAAGTATGATAGCGCAGGTACGATAATTAAACCGCCCCCAATACCTAGCATTCCCGCCAGAATTCCAACCACAGAGCCCAACATCAAACAGCTGACAATAATTACTAAAAATGGGTCCATTTTTTAAGCACCTGCTCGGATAAGGCCCCCTAGGCCCTTAGTTTCAAGATATTGATTCAAGTGCACAAAAACTTCTTCTTGGCTTACAGAGGTGAGTGCCAATGATAGTAGCTTCTTACATTCATCCAGCGTGACTTTTCTAATAAGCCAGTTTATTTTTCTTAAGTTAAAGCCGTTCATGCTTAATCGGCGATAGCCCATGCCCATCAACAGTAAAGCGCCAGCAGGCTCACCCGCAATTTCACCGCAAATAGTCACTGGCACTTGGCTTTGATTAGCTTTTTGAACTACATCGTATAGCGCCCCTAAAACGGCAGGATGATAGCTATTATAAAGCCCCGCCACTCGCGTGTTATTTCTATCCACCGCCAATAGATATTGGGTTAAGTCATTACTGCCCACTGAGAAGAAATCGACATGCTTGGCCAGCTGAGGTAGCTGATAAAGTACTGACGGCACTTCAAGCATAATACCCAGTTTTGGCTTAATCAGGCTTTGTCCAGACTCTGCAATTTCGTCAGATATCTCATAAAACGCCTGATTAATAAGGCGCTTAGATTCCTGCACTTCAGATACCGTAGATATCATGGGCAGCATAATTTGAAGGTTGCTTAGCCCTACGCTTGCCCGAAGCATTGCGCGAACCTGAACCAAGAATATTTCTGGATGGTCAAGTGTAAGACGTATGCCACGCCACCCCAAAAATGGGTTTTCTTCATTAATTGGGAAATAAGGCAGTGGTTTATCGCCCCCCACATCGAGTGTACGCATGGTGATGGGTAACGAAGGTGCCGCCTCAAGTATTTGACGGTACAACAGTACTTGCTCTTGCTCTGATGGAAAACGCTCGCGCAGCATGAACGGAATTTCTGTGCGATACAACCCAACGCCAGCTCCAATTTGTTCAGCATTCAGTTCCACTTCAGCAGAGAGGCCCGCGTTGATGTATAGTGACATTTTACAGCCATCTACGCTCTCGCAAGGTTTATCAGCCTCAGCGTCGATTTTTTCCGCAATGGCTGACTCTTCTTCAATAAGCTGAATAAATTCAGTCTTAATGTTGCGCTCTGGCGAAATAATGACTTCGCCCGAATAACCATCAAGCAGTATTTCTTTATCTTCAAGTAGCGCTGGGGTGACATTTTGACAGCCCATTACGGCGGGTACGCCCATGGCCCTTGCTAAGATTGCTGCATGAGAGTTGTTCGAGCCGCGGATTGAAATAATGCCTTTCAGCTTGTCTCGTGGAAACTCAGCAAGCATTGGGGCTGACACTTCATCGGCAACGAGAATACTGGCTTCGGTCACCGCCTTTTCAGCGATTTTTTGCCCGTTTGCTTCATACAAAATATTAGCTAAGATACGGTCTGATAAATCGACGATATCGATAGCTCGCTCTTGCATGTAAGGGTCTTCCATTGCCTGAAAGCGCGCGGCATAGCTTTCTACAACCATTTTCAACGACGATGCAGCATCCCAACCTTGGCGAATTTTTTCTTCTACTTCGCGCCCTAGACTGTTGGCATCTAATAGGTGATGGTACAGCTGGAAAATGGATTTAACGTCATCGGGGATTCCGTCATCCAATCGCTGAGACAGGGCGTCAACATGCCCCCTTGTTACCTCAACACCTTTGCGGTAAAGCTGAATTTGATCTTGCGGCGACTGTGTGCGTTTTACTACCCAGTTTTTGAGGTTAATCGATTTATCTGGAGATACGCCGATACCGATAGCTAAACCAGGCGAGCCTGCAATACCACGCACATTTTTTTGCCGAGCAATGTTGTCGGTGGAGTTAGAGAGTGTCAATGCGCCGCGTATATCAGCATTAGTAATCTCTAACGCAAGCTGTGCAGCAAGAGTGACTAAAAATGCTTCTTCGTCTTCACTGAAGCGCCGCATTTGTGATTGCTGAAGGGTAATAACACCAAGAACACGCCTTTGATTGATAATGGGCGTACCTAAAAAAGCATTATAACTTTCTTCTTTTACTTCAGGGTAGTGTTTAAATCGTGGGTGGTTGTGAGCATTAACAATATTCAGTGGTTCTTCACGTTGGCCAACCAGACCAATAAGCCCCTCTGAAAAACCAATGCGTACCTGCTCTACTGCATCGGGATGCAAACCGTCAGTCGCTTTAAGAATGAATTCTTGCGTGTCATAATCGGCAAGGTAAATAGAACAGGAGTCAACGCTGAGGGTTTGCTTTACACGTGTAGCCAGCCTAAACAAAGCGGTATCAAGTGCAGGAATTTGATTCATTTCCTGCACGATACGTTTTAATGTAGTTAACATAGCGCCTTGCTGGCTCTGAGGGCTCACCGTTTTATCCTTGTGTAATCACAGTTTGCTCGTCGCTTGGTGTTGCACATCGCCACCTTTGACACCTTTAACATCTCTGCCACCTTACACACATTTCCCATTAGCGGCTTAACCGCGCCTGCGCTTTTTACCACGCTTGTGCGGGGCTACATTTTGGCGCTGTTGAGGTCGATGTTGCACAGACATAACTACCGGCGAGAACTCTTTCATAACTCGTCTGTATACATCTCGTTTGAACGATACAACATTTCTAATAGGATACCAGTAGCTTACCCACCTCCAGTCATCAAATTCAGGATGGCCTGTTTTAAGCACATTAACGTCGCGCTCGTTGCAATCTAGCTGCAACAAGAACCACTTTTGTTTTTGCCCTATACAAACAGGGTTGCTGCCTTGTCGAATTAATCGCTTTGGTAGCTTATATCTAAGCCAGTTACGGGTAACACTTAAAATGGTGACATCTTTCGGTGTCAGCCCTACTTCTTCGTGAAGCTCGCGGTACATAGCTTGTTCAGCAGATTCCCCTTCATCAATTCCGCCTTGAGGGAACTGCCATGAATGTTGACCATAACGTCTTGCCCAAAATACTTGACCCATTTTGTTGCAAATCACTATGCCCACATTCGCACGGAATCCATCGGCATCTATCACATAGACTCCCGGGCACACTATACTTGTATATGTTTTCATTCTTCCACAAACTATGCTCCAATCATAGTCTTAATGTTCGCCTTCGCTTTCAAACAGGAAATTAACCACCTTTATGCAACCTCCTTCATCGCCTCCATCTTCGCCAGATAGCCTTTTGGCGCGATGTCACGCCATTGCAGGTTTAACCCTAGGAGAACTGGCGGACATGGCCAATGTTGCCATCCCTGCCAATTTACAGCGCCACAAAGGGTGGCCGGGCATGCTTATTGAGAAATGGCTTTGCGCAAGCGCAGGGTCAAAGCCGCAGCAGGACTTCCCCGAGTTAGGCATAGAACTTAAAACCATTCCCATCGATGCTCATTTTTCACCATTAGAAACCACATATGTTTGTTTTGCGCCGCTTTTAATGGCGCCGGGGATCACGTGGGAAACCTCAAATGTTCGGAACAAGCTACAGCAAGTACTATGGCTACCCATAGAAGGCGACAGAGCCATTCCATTAGCACACAGGCGCGTGGCGACGGGGTTTTATTGGCGTCCAAATGAGGATGAAGACGCAATTCTCAGAAACGATTGGGAAGAATTGGTAGAACAAATTGCTACGGGACAGGTGGAATCGATTACCTCTCGACAAGGTGAGGCACTTCATATTCGCCCCAAAGCGGCTAACGGCAAAGTGCTTACCGATGCATTAGGACCAGAGGGCCAACGTATTAAAACTCGTCCTAGAGGCTTTTATTTGCGCAAAACCTTCACTCATCAAATACTGCGCAATGCATTTGGTGGGTGAAGGTTGATGGCTCATGTTTGTAGTTTAAAGGCGTAAGCACCCGGTAAAACATCTCTGTTATTTTTAAGAGCCAGACTTTAAGTGCTTGACCAAATACTCACTCAAAAACTTTTCTGAATTTATGCCCATGCGTTTTGCCACGGCTTCAAGCTTAGCGTCGCTGCGAAGCAGTACATTTTTTGCGTATTCCAATCGGTAGTGAAAAATAAACCGTCTAAAGTTTTTCTTTTCAGTAAGCTGCAAAGCTATGGCCAGTGATGTGGGGTCGATATCAGCGCCTTGGCAAAATTCACCAAGCGTTAGGAAACGGGTTTTGTAAGCTTTCGATTCGATGGTATAGCGCTCAGCTTTAGAAATGATGCTGCTTATTTCGTATGGCGTCGCCTTACCTTCGTCTAATCGTTCGTAGTCAAGGGGCGATGGTGCAGTGCGACGAATAAAGGTTAATGAAAACAGAACGACCAACAGCGCACAACCAATCATTAAATGATGCAAGCTTTCCCAAAAGGAGACGGGAAAAAAGCCAAAGGTCGCGGCGGTAACAAGTAGAATACTCATAAAGGCTACGCCAACCATACTTCCCATTACACCGGCAAGCCTAGGCATTTTTAAGCTTTTAATGTCTACGGCCTGCTCAGGCAAATGCCTGTGATACATTTGAATATGCTCGGTGATAAGAATGCCAATCAGCAATACACTGAAACCGGTTAACAGCGAGGCAAAATAAGCAGGCCATAGCAACAAAGGCTCGCCAGTAGGTGACGCTGAAAGCCACTGTTGTTTGTCATCCACTGGAATAAGCAAAACGGTGCACTGAAAACACGCCGTCACCACTGTCGGGCACCACAACCGTTTTCTTGCGGTGGGGTGTGCTAGTAACATAGGTTTTATGGCTCGATAACAACAGGTTATAGCAACAACAGCAAACACATCTGACAAACCATACAAAGCTGCCAATGACGTCGCATGTGCTATTCGCAACCATTCATCTAGCATGAATAGAGGCCAGCAGACGAATGCCCCCACTAACCAGCGCATGCTGCTTAAACTAACCTTCTGAAAAAGCAGGCGCGCAAAACAGAACAAGTAAACGCCCAATAACGAATAAAGAAAGTAGTCATAGTAGTTTGAAGTCATTACCGCCCTTCTTCCTTGGAAAAAATTTGCTAACGCAATACGTATCTACTGACATGGTTTACCAATAGATTTCACGTTGCATAGCCACTGTGCGTGTTCGTTCCATAATACGAATTAATGTACTGAGCTTTTCTGACGTCCATTTTCGCACCTCGTCATGGGAGTCTACTTCGGCGTCGTCTATCGACTGCTTTAACATAAGCAGCGCATTCAGTTCATCAATACCAGTGAGCAAATCTAACCACGGCGCGCGAAAATTACCCCGCTCTTCTACAAACAAGTCACCAAGCAGAAATCCACTCCATAATGTCTGCCTAAGCATCACTTCTACAGCACTGTAATTGGCAGGCCCCATGGTTTTACTTAGCGGCATGCTTTGCTGCACAGTTTGCCAACCTTGCGACAGCCAGCCTTTTGCGTGATCAAGCACCGGATGGTCAAAACCCGTTGCGACTTTTTGCCACGGCTTATTCTGAATAAGACTTATGGCGTGCAGCTTAATGTCTGTGGCATCGTTGTCGAAAAACAGCTTTTCAGGCTCATGAGCCTGCATTAAACCTGTTTGTCGTCCTTGCAGATAGCTTACTATTGCAGGATATTTGCTGAGTGTTTTGTTAAACATGCTCTTTTTAGAGAGCAAATAACGCAAACTTTGTAAGTCGTCTTGCCAGCCCCACTTTTGCGCATGAGTGACCAGCTTTTTATGCAGGGCGAGTAGCTCAGGGCACTGCAGAACCGGCAAGTAAAGCGACACACTTTGAAGTAACAAGCGTACACTCTTGGCGACTTCTGCGAGCATTTTTATTGAGCCACTTTCGCAAAACACATGCTCGTGGTGCTGCCAATGCGCCAATGCAGTTTGAACCGCGTGGCTAAACGCTTCTTCCGTGGTGGTTGTATCTTCAAGCGCAAGGAAATCTGGCAGGTGTCGAACTTTAGCGTTAAAACCGTGAAGTAATTGATATCCCTGCGCCGCTTTTGATACATCACTAAGACGTACCGGCATGTTGTCGTTTATTAGCACCGCCAACGTAAACAAACTGTTGATATCGCCTGACATCAACTCAAGCTCTATTTCGTTGATTGGGGAACTGGCTTTTTCTGTACTTGCTTCGCCACAGTCCAGCACGATCTCAACCACACTTTCACCCACACTAACCACATAGGCATTGCGAGTAAAATGAGTGCTAAACTGTTTAGATAGACACGTATTTTTTGCCGCCACATCCCAATCCTGAGGCCAAGCGCTGGCTTCAAATAGCGTAAGATCGGGCCTTGAATTATCAAGACTCACATTGTATTCCATGCGTCTGTGCAGACCACCGCTGACCACGCCGTTAGTCTTTAGCGTCTGTTCGTATTCACCATTGTTACCTCGAACACGAAAGCCCATTTTATTGTTTTGAAAATCGAGCTTATCTGTATCGTAATAGTCGTTCTCAAGACGCATTTCACGATGAGAGTTAACCTGAATAGTGTTTTTTTCGAAAAGAGGAAGTACACGTTGAGTAAACGCATGGTGGGCATTGTCACCCGTTACAAATTTTAATTCTATTTCTGACATGGTTGCGCTAGGCACAGCTTATGATGCTGACACCTTACCTTTGTCGCTTACTTTTCGCAATGCTGGCGCCATGAAACAAGATACTTTAATTAGACAAAAGTGGAACAAACTTGCCTTTATCGCGGTCAACCAATACCATCTTCACGTTTTAAATTCTAAAATTGGACTTCATATGATTCGAAAGTGGTTAGCAGCAGCCCTTATTGCATGCTCTTTTCAAGCATTTTCGCTACAAGATACCGCTGATTTAGAAGCGTCTTCTTCGCATTACATAAGAGATGACTTGTTTATCTTTATGCATACTGGACCTGGTCGTAACTACCGTATTCTAGGTTCAATTGAAGCAGGCACACCTATTACTGTGCTTGCACGCGATAACGATGCTGAATTCACGCAAATTACCGACAACGAAGGTCGCGACGGCTGGGTTGAAAGCCGCTTTGTGTCAAATACCATGTCGCAAGCCGAGCAATTGCCAATCATAAGCGAGAAGCTAGCTGAGAGCCAAAGCGCACTGCAAACAGCGCAGTCTGAAAACGCCAGACTTCGCCAGCAACTCAACGATGCACGTCAGCAGGTATCGAAGCTTACAACAACTAGCGAAGAACAAGCCTCTGAGATAACTCGTCTTACCGCCAAAGTAGATAGCGCGAATAAAGATGAGCTGGTTACCTGGTTTACACGCGGTGGTATGGTAGCCGGTGTGGGTATATTACTGGGCGTAATGCTGACTTACCTTCCCAAGCGCAAACGCAGAAGCAGCGAGTGGATGTAGTGCTAGGCACCGAGTTTTAGTAACACGATTAAAAAAATGGCCAGCTATAAAGCTGGCCATTTTTGTATTTAACGCTTTGATTTTAAGCATTAGGGTCTGCTCAACATTCGTGAACATACCCTAGGTTTCCTGCTTACTCATCATCTTCAACTAGGGTCATCAACGATGTGTTACCACCTGATGCCGTAGTATCAATACTGATGGTTTTTTCGGTCATCAAACGCTGAATGAGGTTATCGTTATATTCTGCTGTGATAACCGGCAAAATAGCGCCTTCGCGAGATGACAGCATTGCAGTAATACGCGCAGTACGCTCAGTACCAGAGTCGACCACCACGCCAGATAAATCTTCATCCATTAGCAAGGTATCTAGATGCGCAAGACGCGCTACCTGGAATAAGCCTTTGGGTGCGCCAGTTGATTCAAACTTGTTTTGAATTTCAACGGCTTCTTCATAGAAGATTTCAGACACAACTGATACTACCGGGTTACCCGTTGATAGCGCGGTCACAATAGACAGTAACCAGTATTCAAAGGTTACTTCTTTATCGGCAAAACACACCAAGATCCCGCGAGGCTCTAGGTAAAGCTTGTTCGATTCACCTGTTGGCCCCGGCAAGGTTTGTGGCTTGGCAAGCTTGCGTTCAACACTGGTTAACTGCTGACGCGCCGTCGCAAGCGTGCGGTTCAAGTCATCAGCAAGCTCGTCAACAATGTCTACTTTCGCAATTTTTGCCAGAAGCTGACGTACCATAGAAATACGGTCATTCAACGGCGTATGACGCCACTGCACTTCTACCGCTTTCGCTTTATCCATCATTACGTGCGCACGCTCGGCAATCTTCTCATCACCGACAAGCGCTGCATCAGTGCCGTCTACATCGTCAATGTGCGATGGCTTCGGTGTGGCACGTTCCATCATTAAGCGAGGCAGATAGTTAGGACCACCCGCTTTTGGACCTGTGCCAGACAATCCACGTCCGCCGAAAGGCTGAACCCCAACAATAGCGCCAATCATGTTGCGGTTAATGTACACGTTACCCGCGCGGCTCTTAGCTGCTAGCTCGTTAGCACGCTCTTCAATACGCGAGTGAATGCCCATAGT
Source organism: Alteromonas alvinellae (assembly GCF_902705805.1). Taxonomy (NCBI): domain Bacteria; kingdom Pseudomonadati; phylum Pseudomonadota; class Gammaproteobacteria; order Alteromonadales; family Alteromonadaceae; genus Alteromonas; species Alteromonas alvinellae. The sequence continues at coordinate 80,962 of NZ_CACSIH010000219.1, forward strand.
TAGGCCGTAACCTGTGCCATTGATTTGCTCTAGCACACTATCAAGGTCTTTCGACTTAAAGCGAACAATATGTACCACAGGGCCGAACACTTCTTTTTCAAGCACATCAATGTTCTTGATTTCATATAAGGTCGGCGCAAAGAAAGTACCGTTTTCAAAGCCTGCTGGCATTTCATTGCGATAAAGCAGCTTAGCTTTATCTTCCATATACTCTTGGTGATCGGTTAGGCTCTTAAGCGCTTTCTCATCAATAACAGGGCCTACATCGGTAGCAAGCTGCGTTGGATCACCAACGGTAAGCTCTTTCATGGCGCCTGTTAGCATTTCGATAAGGTCATCAGCAATTTCATCTTGTACGAACAATACGCGAAGCGCTGAACAGCGCTGACCGGCACTTTGGAAACCAGAGTGGATCACGTCATCAACTACCTGCTCTGGCAGTGCAGTTGAATCAACAATCATACAGTTTTGACCGCCCGTCTCTGCAATCAATGGCACCTGTTCGCCACCACGTTCTGCAAGCACTTGGGAAATTAACGTACCGGTTTGCGTTGAACCTGTGAACATTACCGCTTTAATGCGCTCGTCTGGCAGAAGGGTTTCGCCCACTTCTTTACCAGGCGACACAATAAGTTTCAATGCGTCTTCTGGCAGGCCTACCGAGTGCATAATATCTACCGCACGCTGCGCAATAATGCTGGTTTGTTCAGCAGGCTTAGCAATAACAGTGTTACCTGTTACAAGTGCCGCTGCCACTTGGCCTAAGAAGATGGCTAGTGGGAAGTTCCACGGGCTAATACAAAGCACAACACCACGAGGAAGTAAGCGTTGATCTTCAGCAAGCTCTTCTGCACGCGCCGCGTAGTAGCGACAGAAATCAACGGCTTCACGCACTTCATCAATGCTGTCTTGCGCTACTTTACCGGCTTCACGCATACAGATAGCGATAAGCTCAGCCATGTGGCGCTCAAGCGCATCTGCTGTTCGATTAAGTATTTCAGCGCGCTCGCTTACATCGCGTTTAGACCATGCTTCAAACCCAGCTTCGGCTTCATCTAATGCTTTGCGCATATCATCAGGCGTAGCGTAATGGTGATAACCTACTACGTCGTTGTGGTTAGTTGGGCTAAGTACCGCTGTCGCACCTTCTGGCACTTCACCGGTCACTTTGTAGTAATCCTGCCAGCGTTCAAGTTCGTGTTTAAGCGCCGTTACCGCATTGGTGTCGGTAAGGTCTAGACCACGCGAGTTATCGCGCTCTGGCGCATATAGCCCACGTGGGGTTTTGATTAACTTGTTATAGCGTACTTTCAGGCGTTGTGTTTTCTCTACCGGATCTTCAAGCAAAGACTCAACCGGTTTTTCATCGTCAACGATGGCGTTTACAAACGACGAGTTCGCGCCGTTTTCAAGAAGACGACGTACAAGGTAGGCCAATAAGTCTTCGTGTTCACCTACAGGTGCATAAACACGGCACTGAATTTTATCCTGTGTTACCACCTGATCGTAAAGGGTATCGCCCATACCGTGCAGACACTGGAACTCAAAACCTTCTTTGTCGTCACCAGCAAGCTCAACAATAACAGACGCTGTGTAGGCATTGTGAGTCGCAAACTGCGGGTAAATGGTGTCGCGATACTCAAGTAAACGGTTCGCACAGGCATGGTATGACACATCTGTTGACGACTTACGGGTAAATACAGGGAACTCTTCAAGGCCCGCTTGTTGAGTAAGCTTAATCTCAGTATCCCAATAAGCGCCTTTAACCAAACGCACCATTAGCGGACGACCTACCTCTAGGGTAAGTTCACGTAAGTGCTCTATAACGTGGATTGCGCGTTTTTGGTAGGCCTGTACGGCCAAGCCAAAGCCTGTCCAACCGTTCAGGTCTTCATCGCGAAATACAGCTTCAATAATATCTAGAGAAAGCTCTAGACGGTCAGCTTCTTCCGCATCTACGGTTAAACCGATATCGTATTCTTTCGCCATCATACACAGCGCTTTCAAGCGCGGCGGAATGTCTGCCATGGCGCGTTCGCGGTGAGAAAATTCAAAGCGTGGGTGAATAGCAGAAAGCTTTACCGAGATCCCCGGTGAACGCTTAGGACCGCGTCCGTTAGCCGCTTTACCGATTACTTTTATTGCTTTTACGTATGCATCGTAGTAACGCTCAGCGTCGCGCATAGTGCGTGCGCCTTCGCCTAGCATGTCGTAAGAATATACGTACCCTTTGGTTTCTTTCTCTTTGGCGCGATCTACCGCATCTTCAATGGTTTCGCCCATAACGAACTGACGACCCATAACGCGCATCGCAATGTTCATAGCGCGGCGAATAACAGGTTCACCTAAGCGGCCAAGGGTTTGTTTTAATAAGCCAAACTGTTCTTTCTTGCGCTTGTCGGCATAGTTCACCATGTTGCCCGTAAACAACAAGCCCCACGCCGATGCGTTAACAAATAACGACTCTGAATTCCCCAAGTGAGGTGTCCACTGTCCCTGAGACAGTTTGTCACGAATAAGCTCATCTTGAGTGGCTTTGTCTGGAACACGCAGCAAGGCTTCAGCCAAGCACATCAATACCACACCTTCTGCTGTAGATAGCGAGTATTCATTTAATAATGCGTCAACACCACCGTGCCCTTCTTGTTCGCGGCGAATCTGAAGCACCATCTTACGAGCGCGTTCCCATGCACGACTTCGCGCACGCGGGTTTACCTCGGCAATGGGAAGGATTTGATCCACAGCCACCGACTCACTAATGCGATAGTAGTCTCTTATACGCTGGCGTAGGGGTGAAGTTGTATGAAGTGTGTCGTTAATGAGCATTGCAACCCTTTCATAGAAATAGCTGTAACAAAAAGCGTTCCCGCCGTGTAAGACTGCCCACGGTTACATGGAAGCGGCTAAATAACAAGCAAAGTCGAAACCCTGCGTTGACCTGTCGTACTTCTTTTAACTTTATACTTTTGGATGAAGATCACGACAGGACCAAATTTGCGCGGATGGTAGCACACAAAATTGCCCTGCCAAGCCCTCACCCTCAAAGTTTTTCAGTTTCTCTGTCAAGCTACGTATTCAGTGCGTTAGATGACATTTTACATGTCGCTGAATCGTCACTGCTTTTCACTTTTCATCAAAAGAAACAACAGTCACGCCAGGTTGTGAATATTTATCCATCTCAGAGAGCGCTTTGGGCGCATCTTCCAGTGAAATTATCTTTCCAATGAGTGCTTGGGGATTCAGTTTTTTCGCTGCGATCATGCCAAACATGGCCTCGTAGCGATACGCCTGCATACCGTGACTACCTATTACTTCAAGCTCGTGTGCAACGACCGCATCCATAGGAAGAGGCGGCGTTGATTGCTCAGCTAACAGCAGACCAACTTGGACATGCTTGCCGCGCTTTCTCAGGCTGTTTACTGAATTTACACAGGTAATGGGGTTTCCTAATGCATCAATTGACACGTGCGCACCGCCTGATGAAAGGCCCTTGATTGTCGCAGACACATCCTTTTCATTCTTAGCATTAATCACTACATCAGCGCCTAACTTTTCCGCCAATGCTAATGCGTCATCTGATATATCAACAGCAATAACGTTTGCGCCAATACTCGATGCAATCATCACAGCAGATAGACCAACGCCACCGCAGCCATGAACAGCAACCCATTGCCCAGCGCTCACCTTTCCTTGGTCAACCACTGCGCGAAACGATGTAGCAAAACGACAACCTAAGCTAGCCGCAGTCACGTAATCTATTTCTTCAGGAAGGTGGACCAAGTTAACATCACCAAAATCAATTTCAACGTATTCTGCAAACGAGCCCCAGTGGGTAAAGCCGGGCTGCGTTTGATTACCACATACTTGATGATTACCCGAAGAGCATTCTGAACATCTTCCACACGCACTAATAAAAGGAACCGTAACTTTATCGCCTGCTTTGAATCGCTTTACATCGCTTCCAACGGACTCTACAACGCCAGCAAATTCATGACCTGGAACATGAGGTAAACTTATTCCATCGTCATGCCCCATCCAGCCATGCCAATCGCTGCGGCACACACCTGTGGCTTTTACCCGTATAACCACCCCGTGAGATTTAGGCGTGGGCTTCTTCACGTCCTGAATATTTAATTTTCCGCCAAACGTTTCAAATACTACTGCTTTCATAATTACGGCCCCTTAAAAATATGTTCAATAAACACCCAAAGACAGTTATAAAGATTACATTAATAGTTAAGAAATAGTCTTGCTCTTTGCTTGGTTTGGGCCGTTAAAATTGCAAGAACCCTTTAATCAATGTTTAATTAAAGAAAGAATCTGCCAGATAAGGTAAAAATAAAGGCATGGATAGTATGGATAAGAAAATTTTAGCGTTGCTTCAACAAGACGGGAAACTGTCAAACGCCAAGCTAGCTGAAATGCTAAATATGAGTGAAACACCTTGTTGGAGACGCGTAAAACGTTTAGAAAACGAGGGGTACATTGAGAGTTACCAAGCAAACTTGAACAAACGTAAGTTAGGCTATGGCGTGTTGGCGTTTGTGCAACTTACCTATACAGCCCATGACCCAAAAACGACGAATGATTTTATTGATATTATTCAACGGTGCGACAATGTTTTAAGCTGTCACAATACCACTGGTGGAGCTGACTTTCTGCTACAAGTGGTAGCGAAAGACTTGGATGATTACGGCCTCTTTGTAGATAGTGTATTACGAAAACTACCTGGCATATCAGACATTTCATCAAGCATTTCGCTTAAAGAGCTAAAGTCATCAAACCGACTTCCTCTCGATAACTGAATGAGTGTTAAACACGTTTAGATTATCTCAGCGCTACGCGTCAAACGCTTCCGTGCGTATCTCCACAAAAGGTAATGGTGAAGATTCACGAATCTAACTAGCACTCCGCTTATTCGTTCTCACAAGGCCTGCTTGTTTTGAGTTAGGCTTTAAAGTAGAAATTAAAAAAACGTCTACACTATAAAAAACAAAATTAAAAATAGATAGGTGTTTGCCAATGTGGTTACGAAAATTTAGTTTAATTCAACGTTTGGGCATTATTGTTGGGCTAATTACGCTGCTGTTTATATTGCTAACAGCAGTTGTATTAAACAGGCACTACGAAGCACTGAAGCAAAAATCTTACGATGAAAACCAGCACCTTGTTGAAGTGGTTCATACCATGCTTGGTAGCTTTGCTGCGCGCACTGATATAGATGAAGCAACTGCCAAGCAACAAGCGCTAGACGCAGTTAAAGCGCTGCGTTATGACGGCAGCAATTATTTTTGGATCCAAGACCAAACGCCAACCATGGTCATGCACCCTATTAAGCCAGCGCTAGATGGACAGGACCTGAGAACGTTTAAAGACGGAAATGGAAAAGCGTTCTTTATCGAGATGGCGCAAAAGGTAAAATCTAAAGGTGAAGGCTTTGTGGACTATGTATGGCCGCTGCCCGGCAAGGAGTCACCCACGGATAAAATCTCTTATGTAAAAGAGTTCAAGCCATGGGGTTGGACAGTAGGTTCTGGTATTTACCTGACAAACCTAGAACAGGAGTTTTCTCACCTGCGCAACCTGATTGTGGTGTTCTGCGTGGTAAGCGTAATTTTAGTTGTGCTACTCATTTACGTAATCGGTGGAAGCATTGTCAAACCGGTGCAAGAAGTTAGTGAGCGCATGAAGGACATTTCACAAGGTGAAGGTGACCTAACCCGCTCACTGCCAGAAACTGGTCAGGATGAGGTGACTCGTCTGGCTCGCTACTTCAATGAGTACACCGAAAAAATGCGTCAATCGCTATTGGGTATCCGTGAGAATATAAACTCACTAACCCAACAAGCCGAACTGGTAGAAACGTCGAGCAAGAATAGTAACGCCCAAGCTCAGACCCAAAATGAAAACATGCTTCAGGTTGCCGATGCGATGGAAGAAATGACCACGCAGATAAATGAAGTTAGCAATAATGCTGACTCGGCAGAGAAAAGTACAAGCAGTGCCCGTGGTAACGTGCAGCACGGCGCCTCGGTCGTAGACAGCACAGTAAAAGATATCCGTTCTTTAACCTCGGATATTGAAAGTGTAAGTAGTGCAGTGACCGAACTTGCTGCGCAGACCGAAAGCATTGGTGCGGTACTTGATGTTATTCGCGGCATTGCCGAACAAACGAACCTACTTGCGCTTAACGCTGCTATAGAAGCCGCGCGAGCGGGTGAGCAAGGACGAGGTTTCGCCGTTGTAGCTGATGAAGTTCGCACGCTAGCAAGCCGTACCGGGCAAAGTACCGATGAAATTCAGGCGATGATTGAAAAACTGCAGAATAACGCCAAAAACGCGGTTGATGCAGTAAAAGTGAGCCAAGCGGCGTCGACTAAAACCGTCGATAACGCCATACAAGCGAACCAAAACTTGCAGGAAGCAGATCGCCTGATGACCGAAATTGCCGATATGAGTAGCGAAATAGCTCGGGCGACGGAACAGCAAGCAGAGGCTGCTACAGAAGCCAATATGCGTATAAATGCGCTATCTGGTGCTGCTGATAGCAGCTTGCGTACGGCTGATGAATTAGCCGCTGCAAGTCAGGCGCTACGCACAAGCTGTCTGGCTATTATGGATATTGCGAACCGCTTTAAGCTATAAACTCTCATCAAATAGTTGGCCTGCTGCACCTTGCTTTAAAGCCGTAAAGGTATCGAAAGCATCGGAAAGCAGGCTAATATTAGTGTTGTCCACTGCACTGCGCATACGGCTGTGTTGTGCCTTTTATAAAGAAAAAACTAAACTTTACTGTAATTTGCTTCTCTTACCCTCATTACGTGCTTTCGCATTCTCTGTTTAAACAATACACCTACCTTATGCGTATGGAAGAAACGACCTGAGTGCATTACACTCAGAAGCACCATAAGTGGCTGTTCATCAATTGCCGTTTTGTAATTGGTATTGCACCACATAAAAGTAGTGGCTTTTGCGCAATAAACGTTAAACGCGCAACAAATCAAGGAGTTGAATATGAGTAGTGGTTCAAAGGGCAAGCCTATTTTATTATGGGTGGTTGGTATTTTTGTGGTGCTATTTCTGGTGTATTTTTTGTTCGCCAACACCATAATCAAATCTATTCTTGAGTCCAAATTAGGCGAGTCGTACGGCGCTGAAGTGAATATCGACGAGTTCGACCACTCTCTTTTTCCGACCACGGTTACACTAAAAGGCATTTCCCTAACTAACCCTACAAAACCTACGCATAACCAGGTTTTTGTGGGTGAAGCCTATGCTGACGTTGAGCTAAAGCCGCTTTTGAACGATCAGGTTATTGTTAACAACCTTAATTTACTGAAAGTACAGTTCGACACGTTGCGCGAGACTGAAGGCGAAGTGTATCGCGTTCCAGAACGCTCTCTATCCTTTGACGAAATCAAAGCAAAAGCCAAAGAAGCCGTACCTACGGTTGATGAACTTCTTGCCCGCAATCCGCTAAAAACCACTGCTGCCATTGAAAATGCAAAGTCTGCCTACGAAACCTATGGGAAAGGTTTGAAAGACGACTATGAATCTTTACCTGATAAGTCGCGCATTGAGTACTACAAAACGCAGGTAGCCCAGCTAAGAGAAACGAACTACAAAGACCCTCAAGCCTTGGTACAGGCAAAGTCTTCATTTGATAAGTTGAAAGAAGAAATGCAGGCAGACCGCGCGCTTATTAGCAATTTCACGGAAAAAGCGAGTGATGCCAAACAAGCCCTTAGTGAAAGTGTTGAAGCACTTAAGAAAGCGCCACAAGAAGATTACGCGTTGCTGAAAGGGGTAATTGCAGGCGACCAAGCGGCACTTTCTCAAGTCACTTACTTTGTGTTTGGCGACAAAGCGGCGGAATACACTGAGTACCTCATGGCAGCAATGCAAATTGTTATGCCGCTCATTCAAGGTGAAGAAAAAAGTGAAGCGCCGACTGAAGTGCCGTCGATTTTGGTGAAAGAAGCCAATGTATCAGTGCTTTGGCAAAATGAATCTATCACCAGCAAGTGGAATAACATTACAAACGTTCACGAAGTATTCGGTAACCCCACCACCTTTACTATTGAAGCAGCGGGCGAGTTACTAAAGTCGTTTACTTCCAGCGGTGAATTCTGGATTGACGGCGACGGTGTTGATGCCAGCCAAGTCTGGCAGCTAGCCGGTGTGAATATGTCTGACATTACATTTAGCGGCAATGAAACGCTAAATGCTGTACTTAAATCGGCGTTGATGAAAACCAATGGCTCGATGAAAGTCACTGATAACATATTAAGTGGTACTGGCGAAGTTGATCTTCAGCAGCTTGTTATGGAAGCCACTGGCACCAGTGATATTACCAGTGCGATCGCGCAGGCACTGCAAACGTTAACCAGCTTGAACATGACCATGCTGCTTGACGGTACGCTTTCAGATCCTGGCTTTAACATTAAGTCTGATCTGGATAATAAGTTGGCTAAAGCGGCGCTTTCACAGCTTACTGCCAGCCAAAAAGACAAGCTGGATGAATTAAACAACAAACTCAACAGCATGATAAGTAACGAGCAATCATTGCTATCAGGCGAGCTTGTTGACGTAAACAGTATGCTTAGCGCAGCCCAAGGCGACAGTGCCGCCCTTCAGGAGCTGCTTCAAGCTCAACTTAACAACGTTGTTGAGCAGCAAAAAAGTAAGCTGTTTGATAAATTGAAGGGAAAATTGGGCCAAGGTGAATAATGCGACTTTGACTCGACGCTGCTTCGCGGCATAATAAGACACAGCAGAGGCGCAGAGCCTCTGCTTTTTTCCGCTTAACCACATTGTCAGGTGAATCTGTGTTGCAAGGTAAATGGCTTCCCATTGTATTGATAGTACTGCTTGGTCTATTGCAATACAGGCTATGGTTTGGAAAAAATAGTATTCCCGATTACTTCAACCGAAAACAAGAAGTTCACTCTCAAGCCCTTCAAAATGCAAATCTTGCTCAGCGCAATGCCCTACTTAAAGCTGATATTAACGATTTAAAAATTGGTTTAGAAGCCATTGAAGAAAGAGCGCGAAACGAACTCGGTTTGATCAAAAAGGGAGAAACCTTCTACCGTATTTTGCCCGCAGATTCTAAGTGAAGAACATGACATCGCCCCGCGTTGTTGCGGTTATCCCCGCAGCCGGAGTTGGCAGCCGAATGCAGGCTGACCGCCCTAAGCAATACCTCACCATAAATGGTAAAACTATTCTTGAACACACGATTGACGCATTGCTACATCATCCGTTAATCGACGAGGTGATCGTAGCAATAAGCCCGGGCGACGGGTATTTTGATCGATATGGGTTGCGTGACAAGCCCATTCACGTTGTTGACGGCGGCAAAGAAAGAGCAGATAGCGTTTTAAACGGTATTGTGAATCTCGGTGAGAACGACTGGGCACTGGTACACGATGCCGCGAGGCCTTGTATAGAAGAGAGCGATATTTCGGCGCTGCTCGAATTAATGAGCACTGATGACGTTTCTGGCGGTATTCTAGCTACCCCTGTTCGTGACACCATGAAGCGGGTCAGACCTTCAACAAATGTTATTTCTCACACTGAAGACCGAGACGGTCTTTGGCACGCGTTAACGCCTCAACTTTTCCCAGCCACATTGTTAAAACGCGCGCTTCAAAATGGTTTATCACAAGGCGCCAACATTACCGATGAAGCGTCAGCCATGGAACTTGAAGGCTACAAGGTTGCCATGGTGAACGGAAGCCCGGCGAATATAAAAATAACGCACCCTGCCGATCTTCCTTTAGCAGAATTTTATCTTAAGCAAAAATTTAGCGCGCAAGGCCAGGACGCTCAAAGCTACAGCGCACAAAGCCACAGCGCACAAAATCAAAAGGCACAATCATAATGCGAATTGGACACGGATTTGATGTACACAAGTTTGGCGGTGAAGGTCCCATCACAATAGGTGGCGTAAAAATTGACTATGAACAAGGGCTATTAGCCCACTCCGATGGGGACGTTTTACTCCACGCGCTATGCGATGCCATGTTAGGTGCGGCAGCACTCGGTGACATAGGCAAGCACTTTCCTGACACAGACGACGCCTATGCGGGCGCAGACAGCCGTGTGCTGTTGCGTCACGTCGTTAATGTGGTAAGGGAGAAAGGTTACGGCTTAAGTAATGCAGACATGACCATTGTGGCGCAAGCACCTAAAATGGCGCCGCACATTTCGGCTATGCGCGAGATTATTGCCCAAGACTGCAACGTAGCACTTGATGACATCAACGTAAAAGCAACGACCACTGAAAAGCTCGGTTATACCGGTCGTAAAGAGGGCATTGCCTCTCACGCCGTTGTTCTACTGGAAAAATTATGAAGCCTTTACACACTGACCACTGGCAGTACTATTTCGCAAAGCCTGTATCCACCGGTATTTTTAAATTCCAAGCCGACGATTTCCAAGTTGTCGAGGATTTGGGCTATACCCCTTGTGGCGAAGGCGAGCACCAGTTTGTATTTATTGAAAAAACCAACACAAACACTGCGTTTGTTGCTGAGCAGTTAGCCCGTTTCGTTAACCTACCACTACGTCAAATTACCTATGCTGGTCGCAAAGACAAGTATGCGGTTACTCAGCAGTGGTTTGGTATTCACGCGCCCGGTAAACCCGATTTCGATTTTAGTAATTTCGAACTTGAAGGCGTTAAGGTGCTTAAGCAAATGCGCCACAATAAAAAACTGCGTACAGGGCAACTTAAAGGCAACCACTTTACTATTACCTTACGTCAGGTTCTGCACCCAGAAGCCATTGAAGAGCGTCTTCAAGAAATTGAAAAGCACGGCGTGCCAAACTATTACGGCGAACAACGCTTTGGTGTAATGCGCTTAAATGACATGGGTGAAGTGCAGCGTGGTGGAAACCTGGTAATGGCAGAGCGCATGGTCAATGGCGAGACCATTAGACATCGCAACAAACGCTCAATGGCGCTTTCAGCGCTACGCAGCTGGCTATTTAATGAAATGCTTTCTGCGCGATTAGAAAAAGATATGTTCGACAAGGTCACTCACGGCGACGCGCTGGTGCTTTCAGGTTCTAACAGCTTTTTCATCAACGAAGGTTCCGACGGCTCTGAGCAGCAGCAAGACGCACAACGTCGTTTTAATGCCAAAGACGTATGCCCTTCAGCACCGCTGTGGGGTAAAGGTGAACTTGTTACGCAAGCTGACACACTAGCACTTGAGCAATCTGTTGCAGAGCAAAATAGTGAAGTTATCGACTTTTTAAGCCAGTGCGGGTTCGAACAAGAGCGTCGCGCGATAAAAATTTGGCCTTCACAGCTTGAATGGCAGAGTAAGGGTGATACATTTACTATCTCGTTTGCGCTTCCAAGTGGCTGCTTTGCAACCTCAGTCCTTAGAGAGTGCGTGGAAACCTTGTCCCCAATTAACAGGGTGTAAAGAGTATTGAGAAAGCGTGGCGCGCAATAGACTAAACCTCGCGTGGCTGTGGATAATAATAAAGGAAAGTACGCAACATCATGAGAGCTTCTAGAAAAGGAGACGCGTTAGCAGAACTGCTTTACAACGAGGGAATACGTTCGCAAGCAGTATTAAACGCCATTGCTGGTACGCCGCGGGAAAGCTTTTTACCCGATGCGCTGAAACACAAAGCCTATCAAAATACGGCGTTACCGATAGGTCAAGGCCAAACCATTTCGCAGCCTTATATTGTTGCGAAAATGACTGAGTTGCTGCTGGATAGCCCCAATAAACCCGAGAAAGTTTTAGAAATAGGCACGGGCTCTGGTTATCAAACTGCTATTCTGGCGCAACTATTTGCCAAAGTATTCAGTGTTGAACGTATTAAGTCATTGCAGTTCCAAGCGAAGCGTCGAATGAATCAACTCGACCTTCACAACATTGCAATGAAACACGGTGATGGTTGGAAGGGCTGGGCGTCCAAAGGTCCTTATGATGCTATTATCGTTACTGCCGCTGCTGCGAGCCTGCCTCAGGACTTGTGCGATCAGCTAAAAGAAGGCGGGCGACTCATTATACCCGTAGGCAACGAACAACAGTCGTTGCTATGTATTGATAGGATTGAAGGTGAACTAACGACATCGACCATTGAATCGGTCCGATTTGTTCCCCTTGTAGCAGGAGAGCTAATGTGAAGCTTTTTGAGCCATGTTATGACATGGCGTTACGCTGGGCGAGGCATCGCCACGCAACCAAATATTTAGGTGGGTTAAGCTTCTCAGAGTCAGTATTCTTCCCTATTCCACCTGATGTAATGCTTGCACCAATGGCATTGTCACAGCCTAATAAAGCCTGGCATTTTGCCTTTATTACCACGATTGCATCTATTTTTGGCGGCATTGCAGGCTATTGGCTAGGCTATTTTGCATTTGATGCATGGCTTGCCCCGCTTATTGAAAGTTGGGGTTATACCCACAAAATCGAGACCGCAATGCAGTGGTTCAAAGACTACGGTGTGTGGGTAGTTTTTCTCGCAGGCTTCTCTCCTATCCCCTATAAAATATTTACTGTAAGTGCTGGCTTCTTGCAAATGGCTTTCTTGCCCTTTGTACTGGCATCTGCCGTGGGGCGTGGCGCACGATTCTTTTTAGTCGCCGCACTTATGCGCTGGGGCGGCGCTGCGATGGAGCATAAGCTAAGGCAATATGTAGAGGTGCTTGGCTGGGGTGTAGTTATCCTCGCAGTTTTCGCTTATTTACTATTGCGATGATATGCGTAAGCATTGGTTTTACCTAGGCTTTTCCTTATATATCTTTGCACTTCTTGGGGGCTGTGCAGGTCGAACAGCACCCGCTCCCGTTGTTTTGTTAAATAGCCAAGTATCAGATGGAAGCGAAGAATACACTAAAAAAACCTACAAAGTTCAACGTGGAGACACCCTTTACGCGGTCGCATGGTACACCGGAAACGACTATCGTGACTTAGCGAAATACAACCAATTATCAGCCCCTTACACCATTTTCCCCGGTCAAATTTTAGCCGTGACACCTCCCTCGAAAGTGGCTACACCCCCTGTTATACCTAAGTCTAAGACTAATCAGTCGACAACTCCGACCACTTTAAATGTAGACAAAAGTTTGGTTGACCGTCCACAACCACAGGCGTATCGTGAAAGTGAAAAAATTGTTAAGCCACAAAATGTTAAAGCTGTCAAGAAGCCGTCACAAAGTGTCAAAAAACAAACGCCGACGAGCTTCCCAGACAAAGTACAAGAGTGGGTATGGCCTGCAGAGGGTAAAGTAGTTGGAACCTTCAGTAAGTCAGAGTCAGGTAACAAAGGTATTGATATCGCTGGTGCTAGAGGCAGTAAAGTCGTGGCGGCAGCAGATGGAAAAGTTGTTTACTCAGGGAGTGCACTAAGAGGTTACGGTAATCTGGTTATTATAAAACACACAGATACCTTTCTAAGTGCCTATGCCTACAACGACACCATTTTAGTCAAAGAACGAGAATGGGTATCGGCGGGGCAACAAATAGCAACCATGGGTGACAGCGGAACAAATTCGGTAAAACTTCACTTTGAAGTTAGGTATAGAGGGAAATCATTAGACCCTATGAAGTACCTGCCAGTATTAAAATAATAAAAATAAATAACAATAAAAAAAGACAAAGGAGAAACGTCATAAGGTAAACCTTGTAGCAGGAGATTCACGATGGGTAAGTCAAATAAAGCCTTAGAATCAAAACCGCAAGATGACTTAGATGTCATCGATATGCCAGCTGATATGAAAGCTGACGAGACCTTAATTAACGACGCTGAACTAGAAAATGACGACGCCATTTTCAGTCAGGACGACCAACCTAAAAACCTAGATGCCACACAGCTTTATCTAGGCGAGATTGGTTTTTCACCACTGCTAACCGCAGAAGAAGAAGTTTATTTTGCGCGCCGCTCACTGAAAGGCTGCGAAGCCTCTCGTAAACGTATGATTGTAAGCAACCTTCGCCTTGTTGTTAAAATTGCTCGCCGTTACAACAACCGTGGGTTGGCACTTCTAGATTTAATCGAAGAAGGCAATTTAGGACTAATTCGTGCCGTAGAGAAGTTTGATCCTGAACGTGGATTCCGCTTTTCAACATACGCCACATGGTGGATACGCCAAACCATCGAACGCGCTATCATGAACCAAACGCGCACCATTCGTTTGCCTATTCATGTAGTGAAAGAACTGAACGTGTATTTACGTGCTTCTCGTGAGCTGTCACAAAAGCTGGATCATGAGCCGACCGCAGAAGAAATTGCACTAGCGCTTGATAAGCCTGTTGAAGATGTCACTAAGATGTTGCGTTTAAACGAGCGCATTACTTCTGTCGATACACCCATTGGCGGAGAAAATGATAAAGCATTACTAGACATTATTGCAGACGAGAAAGAGTTTAGCCCTGAAGAGAGCTTACAAGACTCAGATATCAAGAGTAATATTGTTACGTGGTTAGAGGAACTTAACCCTAAACAGCGCGAAGTACTTGCACGCCGTTTTGGATTAATGGGTTATGAGCCTTCTACACTTGAAGATGTGGGTGCCGAAATTGGCTTAACACGTGAGCGTGTTCGTCAAATTCAAGTAGAAGCACTTCGCCGTCTTCGCGATATGTTGGGTCATCAGGGTCTTTCATTAGAGAATTTGTTCGACCAAATGAAGTAGCTTCTACGCACATTGCAAAGCAAAGGCAAAATGCCAGTGTTGCAACGCTTCTAAACAAGCGTTGCAACACTGGCATTTTTTATTCTTACTTTGAAAGGTTAGCGGTTTCTAGCCTTTAGTCTTGTCAATTTCTTACAAGCGTAACGAAGGTGTAAGCATGCGCATTCTTTTCATCGGCGCTATGCGCTTCCCGCGATATTTCAGTCCAGCTTGCAGCTGCCTCGTAATCTGGGAACTGGGTATCTCCCTCAACAGTTAGGTCGATATGAGTAAGATACAAAGTATCCGCTTTATCTAAAAATGACTGATAAATAGTGCCGCCACCAATGATCATTACTTCGTCATTCTCGCCACTTTTATTACTTAATACTTTTGCGACCTCAAATGCCGATTCTGGTGAGTCGACCACAGTAGCGTCAGATAAGCTGTAATCTTCATTACTCGTGATCACAATATTCGGCCTACCCGGAAGCGCCCTACCGATTGATTCATAGGTTTTGCGACCCATTATGACAGCCTTGCCCAAGGTGATAGCTTTAAAATGCTTCAAGTCAGCGGGTAAATGCCACGGCATATCATTGTCTGCACCAATAATTCTGTTTTTTGCCATAGCAGCAATCATCGCTATTTTCATTTTTTAACCTTCACGCTGAGTTCTTTTTTATGCAATGAAGTATATCAACTTCGAAAGAAAAAATCGTCCGCTCCACAACCTTGCAAATAAAAACAATTATCATTTGCAATGATGAAAAGGATACTCTAGTGTAGAGTCAGGAGGTGGCTACAATGCTAATAAATTACTTATGCCCTAAACATGCTGACTGGGTCTATAGCAATCCAGAGCAAGCGCTTCACGTAATGGCACGGGATGAAATGCAAGGCACCATGCTGATGCAGAGTGGTCAGTTAAGTGAAGCAATCCCTTATCTTGGATGCGCATTTGATATCGCTGTTATTTTGCTTGAAGTTGACGGCGGCGAAAATAGCGCGATGACGACCAAAATTATGAATTTAACCAGCTTACTTGAAGAGATCTATTTCCACTTAACACTCCCTCATCATAGAAACGCCATAGTAGACAGAGCTCATGCGGTAATAAGAGCGTCTAATAGTGTTGCAAACAACACCATACCAATGCGCTTTACCGTATAAAAATGGTTTGCGCTGCATGAAAAAAGCTCGCACTTTGCTTTAACAAATATGCGAGCTTTCTATTTTTGACAACGGTTTATTTACGTCAAACTATTACCGATACAAACACTATGCTAATTGCCTTCGGTCTTTTCTTATCGGTTGTTGCTTAAGTCTGTTTTATAACCGCTGACTCTCAGCGATTGTTTCTCAACGACTGTTTCTCAGCGATTGTTTCTCAACGACGATACTCAACTTCCACGTCGTAATCGTCTTCGTCCCAGTCGTCATCATCGAGATCGTCACCTAAGCCACCTTCGAATTCATCATGGGCTTCAAGTGTATTCTTGTGATAAGTGTCCCACTTGAATTCCACTTCTTTCTTCTCTTCTTCCTCTTCCAGTTCTGCTGGAAGGGTTTCGATGAAGTCCATAATGTCGTTGCATAAAGGATCTAGATTCATCTTTTGGAACGCAGATATTTGATAAACTGGACCTTCCCACTCTAATGCGTCAATAACATGCTGACAGCGCTCTTCGGCTTCTTCTTCAAGTAGCAAATCGACTTTATTAAATACCAACCAACGAGGCTTTTCTGCCAACTTAGGGCTGTATTTTTCAAGCTCTTCAATGATCGCTTTTGCGTGTTCGGCAGGATCGGTTTCATCAACAGGGAAAATATCGACCACGTGAAGCAAGATACGGCAGCGCTCTAAGTGCTTTAAGAAGCGTATGCCTAATCCAGCACCATCTGCAGCACCTTCAATCAAACCGGGAATATCAGCAACAACGAAGCTGCGCTGTGAGTCTTGACGAACTACACCTAAATTAGGCACAAGGGTGGTAAACGGATAATCAGCCACTTTAGGCTTAGCTGCCGATACAGAGCGGATAAAGGTTGATTTACCTGCGTTAGGCATACCAAGTAAGCCAACATCGGCGAGAAGCATAAGCTCTAGCTTAAGGTTGCGAATTTCACCTGGTGTACCGTTGGTTTTTTGACGTGGGGCACGGTTCGTACTGCTTTTAAAACGGGCATTACCTAAACCGTGAAAACCGCCTTGTGCCACTTTAAGCTTTTGGCCATGACGGGTTAAGTCACCCAATACTTCACCGGTATCGCTATCGGTAGCACGTGTACCCACTGGCACCATTACGGTGAGGTCTTTACCTTTCTTACCGATACAGTTGCCGCCTTGACCATTTTGGCCACGCTCAGCACGGTGAAAGCGCTCAAAGCGATAATCGATCAATGTATTTAGGTTTTCATCGGCCTGTAAAAATACACTGCCGCCGTCACCACCGTCGCCACCGTCTGGGCCACCTTTAGGTACGTATTTTTCCCTTCTAAAGCCAATTGTACCGTTGCCGCCGTCACCGGCTTCAACGCGAATTTCAGCTTCATCTACAAATTTCATTTATCACTCCGGGCTGTAATGCCGTGGGTTATTAACTTATTTAATGCGAATACTAAGTTTACACCAAATTGCGCGTCGGCGCTTTTGAGTCTACTTAGCATTCTAAAAAATTGAGAAGTAAAACCTTGCTCAGCGCTAATTCATTTTCAGAATGTAAACGCCATTAATTAAGAACAGAAAAAGAAAGAAAGGTTTCACAAAACAAAAAACCCCGCAAGCGCGGGGTTTTTCTAAGCCTGTTCGGCGAGAAGCTTACGCGCTTACTCAGCTACGATGCTTACAAATTTACGGTTCTTCGGTCCTTTAACGTCGAACTGAACTTTACCGTCTTTTAGTGCAAACAACGTGTGGTCTTTACCGATACCCATGTTGTCACCAGCGTGGAAACGAGTACCACGTTGACGAACAATGATGTTACCAGCAAGAACAGATTCACCACCAAAGCGCTTAACACCTAGGCGTTTACTTTCTGAATCACGACCGTTTTTGGTACTACCACCAGCTTTTTTGTGTGCCATGTGTTCGTGCTCCTATTATGCGTTGATACCAGTGATTTTCACTTCTGTGAACCACTGACGGTGACCCGCTTGCTTACGAGAGTGCTTACGACGACGAAACTTAACGATTTTTACTTTATCGCCACGACCGTGTGTAACAACCTCAGCAGTCACCTTACCACCAGCAACGATTGGTGTGCCGATTTTTACGTCGTCACCGTTGCTTACCATTAAAACTTTGTCAAATTCAACCGTTTCGCCTGGGGCTACTTCGATTTTTTCAAGACGAACGGTTTGGCCTTCGGCCACACGGTGTTGTTTACCGCCACTTTGGAAAACCGCGTACATAGTTAACTCCGCTCTGCGTCCACTGACGCTTCAATTCAAAAAACAGGGCGCGAATTGTACGTGAAACATCCGTAAATCACAACCCCGATTCGCAGAAAAATAGATTATTTTTCCAACATGGGGCGGATTATGCCCCAATTGCTTATTTGATGCAGCTTCAAATGCCAAAAAACCGTTAAAAAATCACAATTTTTTTCGTTAAATCAGCAAAAAACTATCAGTGTGGGAAGATAAAAGTAGCCGTAATACAGGTTAAGTTTGATGAAAACGGGATCTCAATCGTATGAGATCCGTTAGCCAGATCGCTAACAGATCGACAACGTACTACTACGATCAAACGTTCAAATTCTGACTTAATTGTAATTACATTCGCTTTGAGTATAGTGCCGAGGTCGTTTATACAAGCGATGATCAGATCTCAAGTATGGATCGCTTCAACATTTGGGCATTTTATTGTTGATGTGAAATTTCGATCTCCTTCGCCCACTTTCATTTTTCTTTTGCACCAAAATCAAGCTGGCAGTACCGCTCAATTTTCTTGCTTAAACATCAAAAAATAGCACTTTGGCATGAAAAATTGACAAGAGCATCTATAATCAAAGGTAATTGGATGGATTCGCCCGATTTGGCAACAAAACGCTTGAACAAATACACTGCAAAAAACGGAATTTCGATTGTGGATTACATTTCGACTAATTTCACTTTCGGTTTAACTGTATTTAAGGAATTACACGTAAATACGTTAAGCTGTCATTTTTTAAGACAATTTGGTGGATAGTACTGATGATTAAGGTACAATCGCCACCAATAATTGCCCAAGACGATAAGAGTAAGTATTTATTGCCATGCCTATGGATATAGATTCAATCCGCGCCCTGTCTAATGATGATATGCAGGCGGTAAACCAGCTGATTCAACAACAAGTCGACTCTGATGTTGCCCTTATTAATCAGCTTGGTTTTTACATAGTAAACAGTGGCGGCAAACGCTTACGCCCACTTCTTACCGTGTTAAGTGCGCGGGCAATGGGTATTAATAATAATGATCACCACACGCTTGCAGCAATTGTAGAGTTTATTCATACCGCTACTCTGCTACACGACGATGTGGTTGACGAGTCGACCATGCGCAGAGGGCGTGAGACTGCCAATGCTATTTTTGGTAATCAGGCATCCGTATTGGTAGGCGACTTTCTCTATACTCGCTCTTTCCAAATGATGGTAAGCCTAAAACGCATGCGCGTTATGGAAATACTGTCGGAAGCCACAAACCAAATTGCAGAAGGCGAAGTGTTGCAGTTGATGAATTGTAACGATGCCAGCACTACAGAAGCCCGCTACTTTGACGTTATCTACGGCAAAACAGCGCGTTTGTTTGAAGCTGCTACACAGTTGGCGGCTGTGCTGACCGACCAAAATGAGCACATTGAACACGCCATGCAAGAATACGGCAAGCACCTGGGTACTGCCTTTCAGCTAGCTGACGATATTCTGGATTACATGGCTGACAGTGAAGAAATGGGCAAGAATGCTGGCGACGACTTAGCTGAAGGTAAGCCTACGCTGCCATTGTTGTACGCTATGTGGCATGCAAAAAATGACGACGACAAAGCGCTTATTCAAGAAGCCATTGAACAAAGTAATGGCCTACCACACCTCACGCGGATTCAAGGTATTATGGAAGAAACTGGCGCTTTGGACTACACACGTGAATGTGCACAAAAAGAAGTGCAAATGGCCATTGATAGCCTTAACGCTATAGAAGACTCTGAATATAAAGAAGCGCTTATTGCGCTGGCACATATTTCAATTGAGCGTACGAGCTAATTACCAATAGATGGTGTAAAAAGGCGTGTTGCAATCAACACGCCTTTTTTGTGGGTGGAACTTGGGTAGTACTTATGACATAGACTACTAACCTTTTAATACACAAAACGTTTTTGACACTCTTACAGGTCATTTCAGTACAGAACATTCTCTGCGTTGGCTCAATGTGAAAACAAACGTTTAGGCTTGGCGCATTTTTTAAAAGCTACCCTTCAAGCATAAAGCCGATCAGGCCTACTAAGAAGCCAAGAATACCGCCAAGCGGAGGAAGCCAGTGATTTTCCATGCGAATTTGCGGGGCGATATCTTGGAACACTGAATAAAGAATACCACCTGCAGCGAACAACATGATCCCACTCATAACCACTGGGAATTGGGCTAAATAATAAAAGCCTAGCAAACTGAACAAGGGGCCAAGTAGCGCCATCAAAACAAAGATAACAATGAGTTTATTGCTACGCTGTTTGTTTTTGGGCAACATCTCTCTGTAGGCATTAAATCCTTCAGGTAGATTTTGAACCGCAATCAAGAGGCCTAACAACATAGTGCCACCGCCTAATGCTGCCGTAGTACCAAGGGCGATAGACTCAGGCACAAAATCACTGAGCATGGCTGCTAACTGGCTGCCTGCGGTTTTCTTTTTCGCCAAGTAAATATCAAGGGCCATGAAAGCTAAGGCACCGCCAACGAAGCACATTATGGCCGAAAATACCGATACGTCTTTTATGCCTTCAGGTACAAGTACAAGACCCACCGCCGAAATTAGCGCTCCTGCTCCTAACGCTAAAATACCATGGCGTAACTCTTTTTCTAGCCACTTAGGCTGAATGCCTTGATAAGTCGCTAAAATAGCGCCTGCGGGCATAGCAAGCCCCGCCACCGTTGCCATTATTAATAAACTTACAATATCGCCTTGTGACATAACGACTCCTTTCAAACCATTGCTTGTATATCTTCCTATTGATTACTACACACAGCACCATTGGTTTACAAGCAAATGAACCTTTTTCTACGCGCTCAATAAAAAAGAGCAGCCTTACGCTGCTCTTTGCATTCCTGAAAATAGTTTGAGCTTACGGTTAGCTATACTCAAAAAACCTCGATTAATTTAAATCTAAATCTCGGGTCATATTCTCGTTCTTATCGCGATGCACGATAATGTTATCTTCAATGCGAATGCCGCCGAAGGGCTTGTATGCATCAATGGTATTCCAGTTGATGTACTTTGACGCAGGCGTCACTTTAAGGTCGCGCAGCAGGCTATCGATGAAATACAAGCCAGGTTCAATAGTAAACACCTGACGTGCTTCAACCATACGCGTGCAGCGCAAGAACGGATGATCATCAGGAGCAGGCTTAGGCGTGCCTCTGTCATCATTAACCAATCCGCCCACATCGTGTACCTGCAGCCCCAAGAAATGGCCAATGCCATGTGGGAAGAACGTGCGTGTAATACCCATTTCCACGATTTCTGGCGGCGTTAGGTTCACCATGCCGGTATCGTGAAGAATTTGCGCGATACCATCGTGGGCCAACAAGTGAATGTCTGTGTAGGCGACACCCGGCTTTAACGAATCGACTAAGGTCAGCGTAACCTTATCAACCGCTTGAATGAGGTCGCGAAACATTGCGGAATTATGAACACCCTCTTGAGCGTAGGTACGCGTAATATCTGCCGCATAGCCATGATAATTCGCTCCCGCATCAATTAAGAACGAACGCGACTCTTTTGGCGCTACAGTATCGCACTGCATGTAATGCAGAATTGAAGCATGTTCGTTAAGTGCCACAATACTGGTGTAAGGCACATCGTTATCGCCCTGTCGACACGCAGAGACATAAGCTAAATTAATATCAAACTCGCTTTTGCCTTCACGGAAGGCTTGCTCAGCGGCCTTATGACCTGCCACCGCCAGCTTGTTAGCTTCACGCATGCAGTCAAGTTCATAGTCGGTTTTATAAGCACGTTGATAATGCAAATAATGCAACACGCGGTCTGGATTTACATTGTCAAAACCCAACGCTTTTGCCACTTCAATATATTCGCCTACATAGGCAAAACGGCTTTTATCGTAAGGCAGAAATTTCTCTACCGCATCGGCCTGTTGAAGTAGTTTAATGTCGAAGCTGTCAGTCCAAAAGTCATTTGGCTCTGGTGGCACTTTGTGCCAGAAATCTTCAGGGCGATAGAAAATAAGCGTAGGCTTGTCTACACCGTTTACCACCAGCCAACAGTTAGGGTTATCAATAACAGGCACCCATGCTTTGAACTGCGGGTTTACCTTAAATGGGTAGTGATTATCGTCCAAGAAAAGACGTTTGCCCTGCCCTGAGTGAATAACTAGTCCGTCTAGCCCTTCTCGCTGTAGTGCTTCGCGAGTTCTAGCTTGAAGCTCTTCGATATGCTGTTGGTAGGTTGCTTTATGTAGCGACATAGCCCCTCTTATCTTTTTAATCGTTAGTTAGCCACTAGTGTATCACGAGGCCAGCATGACATGCATACTGGCTCAGACCGCTGTGCTGTTGTACACGTTAAGTTTCCCATACTGGTAAAAGAATAACGTAATGAAAGGCGTACCCGTATACGCCTAACCTTTGATAGCTATCGCGGTGCTAGTTGCAGTGTACCTGTTACCGGATGTGAACTTACTGCATCTGCCGATGGGATCATATCGCGGGTAAGTTGAGGGAAGATATTCTCGTTTCCACCTAACTGCTGGTCGTAAATATGCTGATACGCCATCACCGCCTTCACGTAAGCACGGGTTTCTTTGTAGGGAATATTCTCAATCCAAATATCCACGGGCAGCGCTTCATTAGCAGGTAACCATTCCAACACTTTGCGCCATCCCGCGTTATAAGATGCAGACACCAGCACAGGGTTATTGTTTAACTTGTCCATCAAATAACGAAGGTACTGCACGCCGTATTCAACGTTATCGTCTACCTGAAAAAGTGTGTTACGACTTACTTTCTCCTTTGCTACATAACGCGCTGTTCCCGGCATAAGCTGCATGAGCCCTGCCGCTCCCACCGAAGAGATAGCATCGCTTCTAAACGAACTTTCGCGGCGTGCAATAGCCATAGCCAGCGACTTTGAAATGCTGTATGCCTGCGACTTTTCGCTGAATACATCGTTAAAGGCCAGTGGGAATCGGCGCTCGACATCATCCCAATAGCCACTTCGCGCAAAACTGGTAATAGCTTGATCGTACAAGCCCCATTCATACGCCAAAATGCCCGCATCGGTCACTTTCGATTCGGGTAAATGTGACAGTAAATAAAACCACTCACGGCGCGCTTCTGTGGTTCTGTCTAACCTGAAAAATTCAACAGAGCGCATGGTGGCAGGGGTTTTCGCCACACTGGCAATAGCTGCCGTGTCTCTTGGTGCTGGCGTGTGTGCAAGCGACGGAATTTCGCCTATGTGCGCACTTGCCATAAAGCCATAATAATGGCGTTCTTGAGAAAGCTCTTTATAAAGCACCGTAGCCTGCATAGTTTGACCAAGCGCTTCTAAAGCTCGGGCTTTCCAATAGCGATAGTTTTCTTCTTGCTGCAAACTGACAGGAGCGCTATCAATAACATTAACCACTTCCTGCCACTTTTTCGTGCGAAGCAAATGGGAAATATGCCAAAGCTTTACATCTTCACTGGCCCCCTGCACATCAGCAAGTTCAAGCCAATGATGCGCTTGAGGAAGGCGGTCTAGGGTGTAGCTAAGCGCTATCGCTCTTCGCATAACGTGCTGCTGAGCTGGCGAGAACACGTTTTTGTCGTTGTACCGGTTAAATACCGTGCCCGCTAAGTCAGGGTTTCGCCAAGCGAGCTTCTCGACCGCCCATACAATTACCTCAGCTTCATGCGATGCATTTTTCAGTGGAAAGAGCGCCGTTCTATTTACTCGGCTGGTGTCGCGGGTTACCGATAACCATGCGTCAGCCAGGTATTGCTTATCACCGGGAAGTTGGCGCTTAAGATAAGAGATAATGCTTCGGTTATCTTCTTTCGCGGCAATCTCTATGCGCTTGATCACCATTTCGGGTGTCATCATGCCCGCTTTTTTCCACTTAGCAAAAAGCGGATCGCATTCATCCGGTTGCGACTCACCGTGAAGCCATAAAGCGTCGACTTCGGACAAAATAGCTTGTTCGCTTTCACCTTCTTTTAAACGGTAATTAAGCGCTATACAGGTTAGCCTTGCGCCCATACCCGGGCGATAATTGTCTAAAAAAGTGCTGCGATAATCGTTCTTAGCAAGGTAATTAAGCCATTTATAACGCACACCGTAGCTTACCGGCTGACCATTGAAATCTTCTAGAAACTGCTTAACCTCGCGCTTTGTTCTTATTGACATCGTGCGCTCTAATTTAAGCCTTAGCAGATAAGGATAAAGCGGATAATGCGCCAGTTCATAAATGTCATTATCGAGGCGCTGAACGCTTCGCTTTGAGTAGGTTAACAGCTTTTTTTCAACTTCCAGATAACGAGCGCGATCCTTTTCGAAAATATCTTCGGGTAGTGTTAAAGGCTGTGTAGCCCATGCGCCGATAGAGAATAGTGAAGAGAGCGAGCAAACAAATGCCCACACAACAGTGGCGAACAATTTATTTTTTTTTGTCAGCGAGCACTGACCTAACCACGAACTAAAATAAAAACCAGACACAATAGAACTCCTACCCTGCTCTACACTCGAACGCTTATGAGCGCTGGCAAATTTGCCGAATCGAGCTGATTGTAAAATGTTGCTGAAAAAGCAGCATTGCGACTGATCCACTACGTTCGTTTGATAAACGAAGGGAAAATTTCAGCCTGGCTCCTTGCCAAAGAAGATGTTGTGCCAGCTGTCGTTAGCTATGCTTTACACACATAGTTGACATGATTGTAGATTATTCTTTTGCTGGATTGGCGCTTTGCGTCAATAACGCTCATTATACAACCACCAATGGCGAAATGAAGCTTGAATTCGATATTTACACTTGAATTTAAGTCATCGGACCACTACCTTAGACAAATTGAAACGCTTGTTTGATTTTTTGTTGAAATTTTGTGTGGCTTTGTAAAGAATCTAGCCACCCTAACGCGTTAGTGAATGCGTACGACCCTACAAATTAGTTGGATTATTTCACTAACATCCTGGCCAATGCCGAAGGAGATGATAATGATATACACAGGCAAAAGTCTTTCCGTCAGCCTGTTAGAAGACGGCTTTGCTGAACTGGTATTCGACGCCCAAGGTTCAGTAAACAAGTTCGACCGCCAAACGGTGAGTGAACTTGACGAAGCAACTCAAGCCCTACTTGCTAAAGGCGATGTTAAAGGCTTAGTAGTACGCAGTGCGAAACCTGCATTTATCGTAGGTGCTGATATCACCGAGTTCACTGGTTTATTCGCCATGGACGACGCTGAAGTACTACAGTGGGTTGCCAATACTTCACAAGTATTCGACCGCTTCGAAGACCTACCTTTCCCTACCATCGCTGCAGTTAACGGCTTCGCACTTGGCGGCGGCTGTGAAATGGCATTGGCTTGTGACATGCGTATTGCAGACACTACCGCTTCAATTGGTCTACCAGAAGTTAAGCTAGGCCTTATGCCTGGTTTTGGTGGTACGGTTCGCCTACCTCGCCTTATTGGTGCAGACAATGCGCTTGAGTGGATGACTACTGGCCGTGACAGAAAAGGCGCGAAAGCCCTTGCTGAAGGCGCGGTTGACGCAGTTGTAGCACCAGAAGCACTTGTTGAAGGCGCACTTTCAATGGTGAAAGACGCCGCTGACGGTAAATTTGACTGGCAAGCGCGTCGTGCGGTTAAGAAAGCCCCACTACAGCTAAACAAAAACGAAGCTATGATGAGCTTCTCTACTGCTCAAGCTATGGTATTTGCACAAGCAGGCAAACATTACCCAGCACCGCACAAAATGGTTGAGACTGTTCAAAAAGCAGCGGGCCTAGACCGTGACGGCGCACTTAAGCTTGAAAACGAAGGTTTTGTAGCGCTTGCGAAAACCGACGCTGCGAAAGCACAAATTGGTATTTTCCTTGCCGACCAACTAGTTAAGAGCAAAGGCAAGAAGCAAGCGAAAGCTGCCACTAAGCAGTCTAAGCTTAACGCGGTACTAGGTGCTGGCATCATGGGTGGTGGCATTGCATACCAAAGCGCTGTGAAAGGCACACCGGTAGTCATGAAAGACATTAACCAAGGTGCACTAGATCTTGGCCTTTCAGAAGCGGCAAAAATTCTTGGTAAAGGCATGCAGCGCGGTAAAGTTGATGCAACTAAAATGGCGCAAACACTTAACGCTATCACCCCTACCCTTGAGTACAGCACGCTTAAAGATGCTGACCTTGTTATTGAAGCGGTTGTAGAAAACCCGAAAGTAAAAGGTATTGTGCTTAAAGAAGTAGAGGACAACGTAGCGGACGACGCTATCATCACTTCAAACACTTCTACTATCTCTATCAATCAGCTAGCTGAAAGCCTAGACAAGCCAGAGCGCTTCTGTGGTATGCACTTCTTTAACCCAGTGCACCGCATGCCGCTTGTTGAAATTATTCGTGGCGAAAAAACCTCTGAAGAAACCATCAATGCAGTAGTAGCCGCTACCCTTAAAATGGGCAAAACCCCAATTGTGGTTAACGACTGCCCAGGGTTCTTGGTAAACCGCGTATTGTTCCCATACTTTGCGGGCTTCAGTAAGCTTCTTATCGACGGCGCAGACTTCGTTGCAGTTGATAAAGTAATGGAAAAAATCTTCGGCTGGCCTATGGGCCCGGCCTACCTAATGGACGTTGTAGGTATCGACACCGGCGATCATGCAGCAGACGTAATGGCTGCAGGTATTCCAGAGCGTATGGCTCGCCTAGACAATGACCCAGTAACACTGTTCTACAAAGAAGAGCGTTTAGGCCAGAAGAACGGTAAAGGTTTCTACAACTACGGTGTTGATAAGCGCGGTAAGCCATCTAAAACACCTGCTGAAGAAGCATACGCACTAATGGCACCACACGTAGCTGAGAAGACAGACTTTGAAGCTGACGACATTATTGCACGCCTTATGATCCCTATGGCAAACGAAGCAATTCGCTGCCTAGAAGAAGGCATTGTAGATAGTGCAGCTGAAGCAGATATGGCGCTACTTTACGGCTTAGGTTTCCCTCCATTCCGCGGTGGTATTTTCCGTTGGATTGAAACCATTGGCTTGGCGAACTTTGTTGCTATGGCAGACAAGTACGCTGAACTTGGTCCTATTTATCAGATCTCAGACGGCGTTCGTGAAATGGCCGCTTCTGGTAAATCCTATTTCGCATAAGACCCGGAGGAAAAACTAATGAAAGAAGTGGTCGTAATCGATTGCGTACGTACCCCAATGGGTCGTTCAAAAAACGGTGTTTTCAGAAATGTGCGTGCAGAAGACCTATCTGCTGCGCTAATGACCGCGCTACTAGAGCGTAACCCTGGCGTAAACCCAGCGGAAATTGAAGACATCATTTGGGGCTGTGTTCAGCAAACTAAAGAACAAGGCTTCAACGTTGCACGTAACGCGCAACTACTAACACAAATTCCACGCACGACTGGCGCGGTAACGGTAAACCGTTTATGTGGTTCATCAATGCAAGCCCTTCACGATGCAACAAGCGGCATCATAAGCGGCCGTGGTGACATTTACATGATTGGTGGTGTTGAGCACATGGGTCACGTACCGATGAATTACAACATCGACTTCCACCCCGGTCTTGCTAAATACACGGCGAAAGCGTCGGGTATGATGGGTATGACAGCCGAGCTACTTGGCCGTCAAAACGGTATTACTCGTGAGCAACAAGACGCATTTGGTGCGCGTTCGCACCAGCTAGCGCACAAAGCACACCTTGAAGGCCGCTGGGCTAACGAGATTGTGCCTGTTGAAGGTCACGATGCAAACGGCGTATTAAAGCTAATTGACTACGATGAAGTAGTTCGCCCAGAGAGCACTGCTGAGAGCATGGCGGCACTTCGCCCTGTGTTCGACCCAGTAAACGGTACGGTTACTGCGGGTACGTCTTCTGCGCTGTCTGACGGTGCGTCGGCTATGCTACTTATGTCAGCAGACCGTGCGAAAGAGCTTGGCCTAACGCCGCGTGCGAAAATTCGCTCGATGGCTGTGGCGGGTTGTGATGCAGCAATTATGGGTTACGGCCCAGTTCCGGCTACACAGAAAGCCCTTAAGCGCGCTGGCCTTACTATGGACGATATTGAACTTGCTGAGTTTAACGAAGCGTTCGCGGCACAGGCACTCTCGTGCATTAAGCAACTAGGTTGGATGGACCACCTAGATACTAAAATTAACCTTAACGGTGGTGCGATTGCACTTGGTCACCCACTAGGTTGTTCTGGTTCACGTATCTCGGGTACGCTTATTAACCTAATGGAATCACAAGATGTAAGCCTAGGCTTAGCGACTATGTGTATTGGTTTAGGCCAAGGTATTGCTACTGTATTTGAGCGTGTATAAGCGTTTAAATAAGAGATTTTAAAGCTAAGTTTTGAAAAGGGCCTTCGGGCCCTTTTTTGTTTCCGTAAACAAGAAAACTAAAACGCTAAATTAGAAAGCGGGCTGACTACACCATTAGCCCCTTGTTGAAGTATGTGCGTATAGATTTGAGTAGTTCTAACATCGGCATGACCTAGTTGGTCTTGCACTGTTCTGATATCTGCGCCAGATTGAAGCAAGTGTGTAGCAAATGAATGACGAAGCGTATGAGGCGTAACGTGCTTAATTATTCCCGCATCACTTGAAGCTCGACTTACCGCACGCTGTATCTGTTTTTCATCTATATGATGTCGCCGTAATAGCTTACTTTCTGGGTCAATACTTAGTTTTGATGCAGGGAACAAATACTGCCATTCCAGCGATTTATTACGCTGTTGATACTTTTTCCTCAATCCATGTGGAATCCAAGAACCAGCAAAGTCTGGCACCATCAAATCTCGTTGCAAAAGTTTTTCACATTCACTGATGTGATTTTTTAAAAGTGGGATCAGCGAATCTGACAACGTCACCACACGATGTTTGCCCCCTTTTCCAAACCAAATCCTCACACACTTGTAGTCGAAGTCTATATCCCCCGTTCTAAGACGCACGCACTCCATTAATCTAAGGCCACTTCCATACAGAAGTGCTACTGCTAAGTAATGATGGGTAGGCACCCTACCAAGCAATGCTTTTACTTCTAACTGGGTTAACACAACTGGCAGCTTCCTTTCCCTTCCACTCCCCACAAAATTCATGTCGGAAGGTAGCGGCTGCTCTAAATACTTGTTGTAGAGAAAAACGAGCGCATTGAGTGCAGTGGCTTGTGTAGACCGTGCATTTTTGCGCTTGGTGGATAAGTGCGTAAGGTATGCTTCAACATGCAAAACGTCGAGATCTTTCGGGTGCTGAAATTTGTGAAAACGAATGTAGTCTGAAATCCAGTTTATGTAGGTTTGTATAGTACGTTTTGCATAGCGCTTCAGCATCATGTGCTCGTACAGGGATTTAATAAACTGAGACTTCATATTCGACTCCAAAATAAAAGAAGTCTATTTAAAAAATCACAATGAAATAACTGACTTTAGTACCTGTTTTCTTACAGAAGCATGCGCTAAAAACACCAAAAACACTTGCACCCCGATTTGGTGTTTTTAGCTTTTGAGTAAAATACACCAAAAACGTATTTTACTAATTCTAATGATAGGTTATGGTTTAACCATGTTTAAAACCAAACGGACAAAAAACCCGTTCTGGTTCGTTAAATCGCCCCGTTTAGGGAACGATTAAATTGTTATAAGGCGTCAGCCTAAACTCCATTTGGCTTAATCTAAATCTCAGTACAACTGCCCTAACCTTTTCTAATTAGCATCGCTCTGGCTTGTGGTAGGTTTAAATCCGCCGCTTTCACTTCAAAGGTGGTGTAATAGGCGCTTTATCGCCAAGATATTAGCTGAACCTCGCAAGCGCCATTACACTCGATAGTCCAACTGGCGGCTAGCTTCTGCCAAATCAAAACCATCAATCCACTGTCGTTCTACTTGTTTGCGTTAACAATCAATCGTATGCTGGCTTCAACAGTTTTTAAAAAGACCAAAGGAACTGGCTTTGCTTATAACAAGGCGCTTAAGACCACTCCCTTCGGTCGCTCGGACGCATTTACGCGGGGCGGCTTCG